>JBKJLZ010000297.1:0-2693 GCA_046596705.1 Sphingorhabdus sp.
GTTGAAACTGCGCGACCAAAGCCGAGTCCAGTGCAGCGGGACAGGCGCTACAATTATGCCGTCTCTGTCGTCAGGAAGATGCCTGAGCATCTGCGCTGCAATCATCTTGGCGAGCCCGATTTTGCCGCCATATTTCAGCTTGAGCGCGACTTGGCGCGAGACATCGTCATACGCGACGACCGCCCTGATACCATCATGCTGCGGCGCGGTTGTCAAACAACTGGCGCAGCGCGCATCGCCTACCTGCTCATACGCAAACGGTACCGCACACGTCGCGCACCACGGCGGCACCAGAAAATGCATTTTTCGCCAGCATGCACCACAAAACATTCCTCCAGGCGGAGTAATGACGCCGCACGATGGGCATCGTTCGGGAAGAACAATGTCAAGCGCAGGACGAAACAATTGAGCAAAAGTAGCCACATCGTGCTTGTCCGATAAAGCCCAGACCGGCACAAGGTACAAATGCAGCCAGACAGTCAGCCTTCCGAAATTTTTGACTGCAAGCGCCGTCGCGCGCTTCACGAGCGCGCCGATAGGCGTGGGGGTGACAGGTTTCTCTGGCAGATCATCGCCGATGACATTGCCGACCGGCTGGTCGATGTTGCGCGTGATTTTCACGATGTGCTGATTGTTGGGCCGATGACCGCTTACGGGTCGCAGATATTGGCCAACCGTCAGGTCGTGATCAGCGAAGGGTCGATCATCGACAAGGACCGCCTGCCTTTCGCACCTGCCTGCTTCGACCTGATAATTTGCGCTGGCACTTTGGACAGCGTCAACGACTTGCCTGGTGCGCTGGTCCAGATGCGGCGGTGCTTGCGGCCTGATGGCCTGTTTCTGGGTCAGATGTTCGGCGCGGGCACATTAGCTAGTCTGAAATCCGCCATGTTAGAGGCAGAAGGCGACAAAGCCTCGCCGCATATCCATCCGCAAATCGACTTACGAAGTGCTGCCGATTTACTCACCCGGGCGGGCTTTACCCTGCCCGTCATCGATACCGACGCGACAACCGTACGCTACAGCGACTGGCGAGCATTGGTTAGGGATCTGCGCGATATGGGACTTGGCAACGCGCTTGCGGGCCCTCGTGCTCCATTGCCTCGCGATATCTCACGCCATCTGGACGACGCTTGGCAGCAAAGGGCATCGGACGATGGCAAAGTGGAGGAGCGTTTCGTCCATATCCATCTCAGTGGCTGGAGTCCTTCGGAGGATCAACCAAAACCAGCAAAACGCGGCAGCGGGGCTGTGCCGCTCGCGTCGGTTCTGTTGCCGTCAAAACCAGACGACTAACGCAACCAAGATTTTTCGAGCGCTGCGACCAGTGGTTGGTCGGCAGGAGGCATTTGCAAAGCGTGCATAGCCTTTGGCGCGACCCAGCGTATCTCGGGGGCCTCAAGCGGTCTAGGCTCGCCCTGCCAACGGTGACAGATATAGAGCAGCAACAGCAAATGGCGGTCGCCTAATGGTTCGCTTGCAAAAGCAAAAGGTCGCAAATCTTCGGGCAGGATTTGAACCCCGAGTTCCTCTTGCAGCTCTCGCACCAATGCCATCTCTGGCGATTCGCCTTTTTCCACCTTACCACCAGGGAACTCCCAAAGACCAGCCATCGATCGACCTTCCGGGCGCTTTTGTAGTAATATATCACCAACTTGGTTGGTTAACGCGGCGGCAACTACTGGCATCATTGTCGGATTTTTTTCCATTTTATTGTTGCACCGCAAGGTTTTGTTAAGATTTGTATGGAATTTTAAGGGTGCTCGCAACCGAGTGAAAAAGTGGGGCCTATCATGCTGGATCTAATTCGGAACGTCCGCGGATGCGAACAGGGTGCGACGGCAGTGGAGTATGGCTTAATCGTGTCATTGATCGTTATTGCGATCATCGCTTCAGTTAAAAATGTTGCTGATGAAACCAATGGCATGTGGGCTACAGTATCTAATAAAGTTTCCCAAGTCTCAAATTGATTTGTCAATTAACGAATTGGTAGGGTTGTTAGATTAAGGAATACAGGACGGTTATTTGTAAGTTGAACACGGTAGCCGCCTGGGTGATATCAGTAAAAGCAACAGGAGACCTACGATGAAATTTCTTTCAAAAATGATGAAGAACGAAAATGGCGCTACTGCGATTGAATACGGCCTGATCGCCGCTCTAATTGCAGTTGCTGCGATCGTTGCAATGGGCAGCCTTGGTTCGAACCTTACCAACACCTTCAATACAGTTAGCAATTCGATGAAGACGAAGTAATACTAACTGCGCTAACCTCATAGTTGGTGGAGAAGAAAGTAGGGCGGTGACCATATGGTTGCCGCCCTTCTCTTACATATGGCCTAAAGCGCCAAAATGACGCGAAAAATTAATAAGTGACGATCTTCACCTTTTGACCAGTCGTCAGTGCCGCATTGCCGGTCAAACCATTCAAGGCCAAAAACCGCTCGGTCTGCATTGAACGATAAGCCATCCGGCCGGCCAAAGTCGCTACGCTATCACCCCTCGCAACAGTAACTACCCTAACCTTTCGCGGGCGGATCGACCCTGCTTCGTTGGCACTCAATCGCGATACGCTTTGGAACATACCATCGAACGGTCGACTATTGGACGCCGACACCGTGATGAAATGATACGCCACGCGCTCGTCCCATTCATACGCAAACACCGTGAGTGCGCGTTGTCCTTGCTGAGTATTG
>JBKJLZ010000009.1:0-2604 GCA_046596705.1 Sphingorhabdus sp.
TTTGCGTTGATACTTTGGGCGACCCTGGGCAACGGCATGCGCTATGGTCAGCGATATTTATTTATTGCTGCGATCATGGCACAGTTAAGCTTGCTCGCAATGGTAATAAGCAGCGAATACTGGCGCAACCAGGTGGAACTGATGGTCACCTTCTCACTAGCGGCGATTGCGCTGCCAACCTATGCGCTCATGCTGTTGCGTGAGACGTCAAAGGCGCGCGATGCTGCGCTGTCGGCGACGCTGGCCAAAAGTCGCTTTCTTGCCCAGGCGAGCCATGATCTGCGCCAGCCAATTCACGCAATTGGCTATTACATTGGCGCTTTGCGCAATTCTTCTGCAACTACAGAGCAGATTCATTTGGTCGACCGAGTTGAGCGCGCACTTGGCGGCGTCTCACGGCTTTTCAAGTCACTCCTCGACATCGCCAAACTGGATAGCGGAACGATTGATGTACGACCTGAACCTGTTGCCTTAAAACCGCTCATTGTTGAAATTATCAACAATAATGAGCGGTTCATCCAGTGGAATGATGTCAAATTGCGTAGCGTACTGGCCGACGTCACTGTTGAGATCGACCCCACATTATTGGCGACGATGATTCAAAATCTCCTATCGAACGCGATCAAATACAGTCGGGGTAAAAAGATACTGATCGGCACACGGCGGCGGGGTTCGACAATATCCGTAGAGATCTATGATCAGGGCGTCGGGATTGACAGCGAGCATCTTCCTCATGTTTTTGAAGAATTTTATCGCGCGCACGCGGCCGGCGATCACGACAGTGAAGGCGTTGGTCTCGGTTTGGCAATCTTGCAGCGACTGGCCACGCTTTGCGGTTTATCGATAAAGCTCGATTCCAAGCGTGGGGTAGGAACCTCGGTCCGATTGAGCGGCTTAGTTGTTTGCCGAACACAAGCACCAACGGCTGTCAAAAGCGCATTTGACGCTCCCCAGCCGTTGGCCGATATTCGCGTAATTTTGATTGAGGACGATGTCGATGTGCTAGAAGCGACCGCTGGTCTGCTAGAACGTTGGGGCTGCAAAGTTCAGACTCACTCGAAAATGCCAATCGTGGTGCACAATGCCGACATCATAATCAGCGATTTCGATCTAGGCATCGGCGCCACTGGCACAGAGGCCATAAATGCCATTCGCTCTCAACTCGGTCGATCCATTCCCGCCATCTTAATGACTGGCCATGCTGAAGCGGACGTGCGTCGTAACATTAGCACGGAGCATATAATCTTACTTATGAAGCCAGTTAATCCGGCGACACTGCGCTCGACACTGTCAACTATCCGGGTTGAGCAATTAGACCGTGTTTAATGCAACTTGGCCGTTGGGTGACCAAGCGCTGCAATGTCCTAGTGCAGAATAGGAATTTAAACGGGGGAGCATTCAGAATATCTGTAGTGCCCCAGAGATGAAGACTGCCTCGTTCCGAGTTTGGGCCGACAGGGCATATAAAGGGGTCCGCCATTTGTCGATTTCTGTGCTCTTATTTGCATTGACCGCGGCAACCGGCGATCCAAAACTTGACGAATTAGCGCTTTATCAGGACTGGATCGTGGGTTGCGATAACTTGCGGTCATGCCATGCAACTTCGCTTCCGGTTGAAGAGGAAGGCAACATCGGGCCGGTTGGCGACGGCAATATGACGGTTGCCATAAAGCGCGGCGCGGCGCCATCGGATGGCCCGCAAGTCCAGCTCGCAGTGGTGGACAGTTTACCAGATTCGAACATGACAGATATTCGGGGCGTAGCGGTCGATGGAGGTAAATCACTGCTGAAGCTTAACGGCACCAATGGAGTGTTTAACCTCGACGCCAAAGCGTCAGCCAAACTGGTGGCGGCAGTGCGCCACGCTCGCGCAATTGCCTTTGTCGATCATAAAGGCAAGGTAGTGGCGAGCGCATCTTTGAGCGGCCTTATGGCGGCGCTCGCCTACATTGACGAACGGCAATATCGTCTCGATACGGTATCGGCGCTAGCGAATCCGGGCAAAAAGGTGGCGGATTATCGAACCATTCCGCCAATCTTCCCGCAGTCTCCGATCAACATTCGCGAGATTCCGGACAGGTTACCCGCAGGTCTGGACGAGGCGCAGATATCATCGTTGCGCCAGCAGGACCCGTGTTTGGCCAATAATCCCAATGCAGCGCCAGCCGCGCCCGAATATCACCGGATGGACGATAAGACCAGTTTGCTGATCTTGCCGACCAGTTGCGATGGCTATAATCCCTACAGCCAGATTTACACCATCAGCGACGACGGCGTGATCGCAAAGGCGCAATTTTCTCGTCATCCGGGCGGCGCTACGCTCGACGATACCGACCTCGTCAACATCTGGTGGGACAAGGAAGAGCGGCGACTGAACAGTTTCGGCAGGGGAAGGGTTATCAGTGACTGTGGCGTGAGTGAGGAGTTCGCCTGGAGTGAGGGCCTCTTCCATCTTACACATTACGCGAGCATGAGTCCCTGTCGCGGCAGCCGCGACTTTATAACGACCTATAGACGTGAAACGGTCAGCAGGCCGGTTCGCAACAAAACCGAATAACAGCGGGAAATCAGCTTTCGCTTTAGCCGCCGGTCAGCTGCGCTCTC
>JBKJLZ010000141.1:0-5050 GCA_046596705.1 Sphingorhabdus sp.
ACCGATGCCAATTTCATATTGTATAGGCTTAAATGACCCATTGTTCGACTGTAGAGCTGAGCACGCGGTCAAACCGATAATGACATCCTCGCATGCCTTGAACTGGATACTGTCACCCGCTTTGCTAAGCGGCGGCTCTACCGCAAGAGCGCCCGTTCGGCCATCAACGGTGACATTCATGAAGCAATTAAAGGCAACCGGGATCATGTCTTCATTGATTCCATAAGGCGCTAGTGCATTGGCCAAATTGCCGAAACAACCACGATGCGGGTCGGTATCCCCATAGATAATTCGGAATGTGTCTTTGCTGCACGGGGTTAGCAGAAAGTCATGGCGACCAACATCGTCAGCAATTATTTCCAGCAAGGCATTGCTTCGGTTAGAATAAATCAAATCGCCGGTCGTGAGGAAAATTTTGCTAGCGTAATCTAGCGTTCTGCCAGAAGAAATTACCTCGGCGATATCGCTTTGTCGAAACGCCAACAGATCGGCGACCTGTTCACCCACAGGGTCGGTAACCGTAAGAACATCACCTTTGTTAAGAGTGAACGCGACGCCTGAACGCGGCTCAATCGTTTTCGGCACGCAACAATTCCTGATCGATATGCTTGCCGCTGCGTACGTAGGGACAGCGCCATTCGGATCCAACCGCGCGACCGCTATATTGCCGTGCAGCAGATACTTCGCCATGTCCGGCAAGCATTGGGTTAATTGTCCCCGCAATTTTCTTATCACGCTCGAGAATCGACGATTTCAGCTTTTCATATTGATTGGCTTCACGCAGCTTTTCAAATTGGTCATGCAGATTGAATATCATTGTCGGCCGGATGAACCGTCGTGCGGGACGGCTCGCCTGTGGGTGCAACCCGACTACGAAAAACGCTTCGCCGCCGAAGCTAACCGAAAATTCAGGATGATTAGGGTCGTGCGCCACCCGATCGTCGGGTTGCTGTCCAAGCCATTCATCCTTGTCACTCAACGATTGGAGTCGCTCCCACAACAGTTTTTCAAACGCCAGCTCGTCTAGCCCGGCGTCCTCATCGAATATGACCGCCAACGAACGGAAAGGCGCCGGATTCTTTCGATAAAGCTGGACAATATTCATCACATGCTTGTGAATATTCAAATCGTCCCAGGCCGAGCGAATGTCATGGGCGACAACATAGGTCATCTGCCGCTTCGCAAGAGCTGCTTTCGCGCCGACGCAAGGGAACGCGGCATCGCGGACAAATTCTTCAAACGCGGCGATCACAGGATGGCGAAGAGCGGGGATAGAATGTTGCATCAGACGCTAACGTACAAAGGCTAAAATGGTTTCAGGCAGAGGAGCTATCTTAGGAAAAACAGTTGAGTTGAGAAAACAACGATCAAGCTTAGATTTTCGATGACGTGAAACCTAGTGTTCGGATGATTGCTCGGAAGACTGGACTCGTCAATGAATTATGGCTATATTGATGGCTATAAAGGAAAAAGGATATGCCTAGTTACAGTGTCGCAACGACAAAGGATAAGCTCTCCAGCCTTATTGACAAAGCTCTGGCGGGTGAAGAGGTCATTATCACCAGGCATGGAAAGCCTGCGGTGGAAATGCGGATTGTGCAATCCCACGTGCAGCCAAAGAAACGAGGATGGGCTTATTATCATGCAGAACTCGAGAAACTGCCTGCCGCTGTCAATCATGGTAAACCCCTAATGCAGCAAATTAAAGATGAGTATCGCTATTGAACGTATATTTCGACGCTTGTGCGCTCGTCCCTATGTACGTGCCCGAAACATCGTCAAATGTGGTTCATGCCTTTGCTGATGCAGTAACTGGTAGCATTTACATCAGCCATCTTGCAGCGGGCGAACTGGCATCTGCTGTCTCACGACGTGTGCGGATGGGGGAGCTTACCGCTGAATCTGCTCGGGGCCGTCTGGCTCTATTTGATGAATGGATCGCATCAGATACGATTGCTCTTCCCCTCGATAACGCTGACATCCGTCGTGCAGCCATCCTGATCCGCCGCTTTGATCTCAAACTATTGATGCCCGATGCCATTCATCTCGCGTTATGCGAACGGCATGAGCTGAGATTGGTTACGTTGGACCAGCGCCTGGCAGAGGCGGCACGAGATTTAGAGATCGAGGTTGTGGTGCCCGTTTGATGTCGGCGTTGGTATCTGGCCAGAAGTGCGGGCTCATCTTAAAGTGATTGAGGTGGAGAGCCGGAAGTGTGGGCTAAGGCTGTGGTGGGCCGATCTGTGACGAGCGGACCTAAGGCAGTCTTTCTTGACCAAAATAAATGGATCGATCTCTTTCGCGCTTTTGATAATCCTAAAGGCAATATAGCTCTATTCCAACTTGGCAATCAACTCAAAGAAGCCGTTAAATCTGGCAAATTGATATTTCCTCTCACCGTCAACGTGCTCATTGAAACATACAGAATGAACAACGATGATAACCGTAGCAAGATTGCAGAGGTACAAGCCAAGTTTAGCCAAGGTTTAGTTTTTCGTGATCGTAATATCAGAATACGTCACGAAATTGAACATTTCATTAGAAAGTGCGAGGGTCTAAGCGAGATAAGCCTACCGAGTTTTTGGTGGCTTTCGCAAAATTTCATCGAAGCTTTTGTGGATTTGCCTACAGCAATCTTGTCGTTCGGTCTGGAACCTGACCAGCTGGACGGAATTCGGGCTGATCCCAAGTTTGCACTTTATCATTGGATTGCCGCTGCGCCGAGCGAAGAGCGAGGCCAAGCGATGCAAATGTATAATTCTGGATCAGATAACCTAATCCAAAGGATTCGAGCTCGAATCGCCAAGCTGAGCAACGAAAGTATTCATACGCGACGTAAAGTCTACTCCGCCGTTTTAGCATTGGATGAAGGGTCAAGAATCCTCTCTGTCGCTCAATCTATCGGCCTAGATTGGAACGGCGCGAACGATATAGGGGAGCAGAGACTTAAATCGCTAATGCGTGAAGTTCCATCTTACAGCATCGAAATTGAGCTTGCCTCAAGAATTGAATCGATGAATCGGCCTATCCAGCCCAATGACCTACGCGACATGCAGGCGTATGTTTCAGCAATTCCTTATGCTGACGTGGTCGTCGGCGAAAAAATGTTTGTTAACATGGCAACTCAAGCAGGGTTGGGGAAACGCTTCGGCTGCAATATTTCCACAAACATTCAAGATCTAGAAAAATATATCTGAGTTCAAGCCCGCCCTAAATCGCCCTTGCCCACGGTCCCGCTCGCCATTTCGAGCATTCGGTCCAAGCTTTTCTTCGCGGCGACACGGACGCCTTCGTCCATCTCGATTTGCGGAGTGAGGTCGCGTAATGCCAAATAGAGCTTCTCCATCGTGTTGAGCGCCATATAGGGGCAGATATTGCACGCGCAGTTGCCGTCGGCACCCGGAGCACCGATGAAATTTTTGTCGGGCAAGGCCTTTTCCATCTGGTGGATGATGTGCGGTTCAGTAGCCACGATCAGCGTGTCGCCCTCGAAAGTTTTGGCAAATTGTAGGATACCGCTGGTGCTACCGACATAATCGGCATGATCGATAATATGCGGCGGGCATTCAGGGTGCGCGGCGACTGGAACGCCGGGGTGCTTCGCCTTTAGCTTCAACAACTCTGTTTCTGAAAAAGCCTCGTGGACGATGCACACGCCAGGCCAAAGTAACATTTCGCGATTAAACTTGCGCGATAGATAACCGCCCAAATGGCGGTCGGGACCGAAGATAATCTTTTGGTCCAATGGGATTTGCGACAGGATTGTTTCAGCGCTGCTGCTGGTGACGATGATGTCGCTAAGAGCTTTCACTTCGGCCGAGCAATTGATGTAGGTCAGCGCAATGTGGTCGGGGTTCGCTTCACGGAATGCCTTGAATTTTCCTGGTGGGCAAGAATCCTCAAGGCTGCAACCGGCTGCCATATCGGGCAATATTACCGTCTTTTGCGGTGACAATATCTTCGCGGTCTCGGCCATGAATCTGACCCCGCAAAATGCGATGACGTCGGCGTCAGTTTCAGCGGCACGTTTGCTGAGCTCAAGGCTGTCACCGACAAAGTCAGCCAGATCCTGGATTTCCGGTTTTTGGTAATAATGCGCCAGAATGACAGCATTGCGTTCTTTCTTCAGCCGATTGATCTCAGCGAGAAGGTCGACACCTTGCAGATTTTCACGGGTGGTCGGGGCATTCATTTTATCAACTCCAAAAATTGCCGATGGCGCTTTTCCAAAATTTTTTAACTCAAAGCACGCCAAGAATTTCAAGAGGTCACTTTAGAGTATGGCCGTCAGTCAACAAGCTGCCATCTTAAAAATCTTGGCGTGCTTTGCGTTAAATAATCTTACTTTTCCACGACCTCGCCAATTGGCTTTGAATAGTCCCATCGCGTGTTGACCTTGCCGCCCTGCTCATCAGCGAAGAAAGCCTGCACCTTTGCATCCATACCCGCCGCACGCAACGGCACTTCAAAGTTGTGGGCAATCGATCGTTTGAATGCATCGCGTGCTAGTCGCATCGGGACGGGGCCTTTGGCCTGCCGCACCAGTTCGCCCTGACCTTTTTCGCGGTTAGCTCTGTCAAGTACCGCGTCGGCATCGGTTAGCGTTCGCAATATGCCGCTCTCGCCATATTCCTGCATAGTTTTTAAGTCGATTTGCGGAGGCGCGACTTCGATCGGGGGAATCCGAACGCTCAGCGTCTTGGTGCTTGCGTCCCAACGCACGTCATCGTCGCCCAGTTTCGCCATATCGACTTCATAACGCACGAGTCCTTGCAGAATTAGCGTCTTCCTGGCGGACAGTCCGAAACGGCGCTGTTCGCTAGTAACCACAGCGGTGTAACTGGCAGCAAATGCAGAGAGCCGGTTCTGTTCGCGAATGCCTTGCAGGCTAGCACTGGCAATGGTTTCGGGCGTGGTATCGAGCTTATTGTCCGCCCACCAGATTAGCCCAGCGAACAGCATCGCAAGCGCGATAATGGGATAGACGAAGCGATTTTCCTTCATGCCCGCAAACATAAGCTCGCGCGGCAGAGATACAATGGCAGATGCT
>JBKJLZ010000069.1:0-5124 GCA_046596705.1 Sphingorhabdus sp.
GTTTCTCGAGGATCACATGCACCGGTACATCGCTTTTGTTGGTCTTCAAGCAACCATCGACTATTGCCACGCCCGCTGGTCAATCCCAACGAAAAAATTATAGGAAACACAATATGCCCAAGGCATTCTTAAAATCACTTCTCGCGGCATCTGCCGTATTTTCGCCCTTATCTATCCTGAACGCACAAGAGAATGATGATGATCAGAATGAAAATCATATTGCGGTCGGTGTCGCGGTCGTTAGCCAGCACAGCCCATTCAACTCGGCGTCATCGCAGACCTTGCCTATACCCTTAATATCCATAAAGCAGGGCGCATTTTACGTTGAGACGGCAGAAGCGGGTGTTCATTTCGACAAGGATCTGGGTGGCATAACGCCATCGCTCGATCTTTTTGTAGCAGCGCGCAGCCCAATAGGGCAGGACCGACAGAAACTGTCCGCCGATGCCGGAGCGCGCATCTCTTTTGACACCAAATTGGGCAAGCTGAGCGGCGAATTTCGCCACGATATCACCGACAAGTTCAAAGGGTCGGAAATCATCGCCCGCTACAGTGTTCCGTTTTCAATCGGAAAATTCACCTTCACGCCAGCGGTACAAGCGAGCTGGCTTGATCAAAAGGCGGCCAATTATATGTACGGCGTAACGGCTGCCCAACGCGCGCGCATGATCAGGAAAAAGCGGGGCGTTATTCTGCCGGTGGCCCCAATCACAGACGAAGCCCTGAATCTGGGCGGCGACATCTCAATGGCGGTGCAACTCAGCGATCGGCTGACGCTCATCGTTCTCGTGGGCGGGACCTATCTCGACAAGTCCATCCATAGAAGCCCCGCCATTGAACAGAAGTGGGAGGCGCAAAGCGCGCTGGGTGTGACTTACAGATTCTGAAGATAAGCCACTGTAATAGGTATTATCGAAATGGCTCGTTGGTTCACGAAACCCGGTGTCGTGCTTGCTGCATTATACTTTGTTACTCTACTGGGGACCGCTTTGGCGGTGGTGCAAGTGGTGCAAATCCCGCTTGGCGCGCTACCCGTGGATAGCCAGCGCCTGAGCACCGCCCCCGTGTGGCATTTCATGCATGTGTTGGGCGGTGCCACATTTGGTCTCCTGGGTCCAATCCAATTTAGTCGTGTTCTGATGCTCAAATACGGTCTTTTGCACCGCTTCATGGGTCGTTTGTTTGTGGCAGCAGGGGCGACGATCTCGCTGAGTTCGCTTGGTCTGCTTTGGCGCTTTCCCGACACGAATTCGGTGGCCGTCAACAGCGGGCGGTTGCTGTTCGGGATTGCGTTAGGCATTGCTTTGGCCATTGCGATGCAGGCCATCCGCAAGCGGAATTTTACCCGCCACCGCAACTGGATGATCCGCGCCTATGCAATTGGGATCGGGGCCACTGCCGTGTCGATGGTGTTTTTCCCAATTTACGCGATCACTGGAAAGCCTCCGATGGGTCTCGTCGCTGACTTAGTATTTTTGGGGTCTTGGATGGCCTGCGTTGTCTTTGCCGAAGGCTTGGTGCGCAGGATTTGAGCAATCTTGATTTCTAAGCATCGTACGCGTTGGTCCGTGTGATGGCGGTGGAGGCATTTAGCATTGCTTCTCCCGCGCAAGCCAAAGAACCAAGTGGCCCGCGTAGATGAGACCGCCGCCATTAGATTAGACCTCTTTGCCCCGGTCAGGGCAGCCGCCTGCTTAACAGTAAGTTTCTTACGTGCGCGCGAAGACATTTTTTCGACCTCTAGCGGCTGACACATTTGATAGCTAGCCGTAGACCGCCACAAAGGAATACGCGGCATCAAGCTATATTCGGCCATCTCAGGCGGCCATAAAATTCGCAGAAATCTTTATGTTTATCGAGTTCGCGACGTGTTGATGAATGAAGAAATGGTGGACAGGGCTGGATTCGAACCAGCGTACGGAAAACCGGGCAGATTTACAGTCTGCTGCCTTTAACCACTCGGCCACCTGTCCACTACTTTGCGGGGTCTCATGCCGAAGCATAAGGGCCGGTCCCGCAAAGGAAGCAGCGCAATGGCGAAACGGCCCTTGCCTGTCAATGGTTCAAGTGGGAAAGGGGGCGCTGTCTGTTATTATAATTGAAGTTAGAGCTAATATTATGTCCTCCCACAAAAGCCATCGCCGCCGGGGCTCCGCGCCTGCCAGCGGTAATCCGAAATTTTACGGGCGCCATGCGGTCTATGCAGCGCTGGACAATCCCGAACGCAAGCTCATCAAGTTGTGGGGTACACGAGAGGAACTCGGCAAGATCGTGGTGCCCGATGGTCTAAGCGTCCAGTTCGCCGAAGTCGCCGACCTTGCGCGTTATGTGCCGAAGGATGCGCCGCATCAGGGTCTAGTGCTTGAGGTAGCTGCGTTGGAAGATGTCTGGCTAACCGACGCGCTTGCGGTCGATGCCGATGACACACGGCCGCTCCTCATCCTCGACCAGATTACCGACCCACATAATGTCGGCGCTATATTCCGCACCGCTGCCGCTTTCGATGCGGTGGCGGTGATCACTCAAGACCGCCATGCGCCGCCCGAATCGGGCGCTCTGGCAAAGGCTGCCTCGGGCGCGCTGGAAATCACTCCTTGGGTGCGCGTGGTCAACCTGGCGCGCGCGTTGGAAGAAATTGGTGACGCAGGATATTGGCGGATAGGTCTTTCCGGTCACGCCACGATGACGCTGGATGACGCATTGACCCCCGGCCGCAATGCCTTGGTATTGGGGGCCGAAGGTGATGGCATGCGGCGCAATATTGAGGAGCATTGCGACGCGTTGGCAAAGTTACCTATCAGCGAGCGGATGGAGTCGCTTAATGTCTCCAACGCCGCAGCTGTCGCACTGTATGCGGCGACGGTAAGAGTAAGTTGAAGCAAAAATGGGCCTGACCGCTGAACAACTTAAGCAATCGCTGGACGCCCTAGCCGAGATTGAACCGGGTATTGCCGCGGCGATCGCAGCGACTGGCTACCCTGAGCCCCGTCTCAGTGATCCAGGCTATGCGACGCTGTTGCGCACGATTGTGGGGCAGCAGGTAAGCGTCGCGGCAGCGGCATCGGTTTGGAACAAGCTTGAGGCATTATTAGGTGAAGGTTGCCCGCCTGAAAATTTAATCGCGCAAGATTTTGACGCGCTACGTAGCTGCGGTCTTAGCCGCCAAAAGCAAGGCTATGCGCGCTCGCTTGCCGAACTCGTCATAACTGGCGCGTTGCCGCTGGATGCTTTGCCCGAGGATGACGAAGAAGCCATTACCTATCTTACTCGCGTCAAAGGCATTGGCCGCTGGTCAGCCGAAATCTACCTGCTGTTTGCTGAAGGCCGCGTCGATATCTGGCCAGCTGGCGATTTAGCAGTTCAAGAAGGTGTCGGGCGTTTGCTGAAGATGGAAGCCCGCCCGTCCGAAAAGGACATCCGCGAAATCGCCGAAAAATGGCGCCCTAATCGCGGCGCTGCTGCGATTTTCACCTGGCATATCTACGCCAAGGGTTTTCAGGCGATTTGAGCCTCAATAGCCGAATTTGTGGAAGCTATCGTCGATTGGTTCAAAGTAGAGACGAAGCTTTTCCCCGCAACGGGCTTCAAGCGCGTGCCATTCTTCGGGTTTTAGCGGTAAAATTGCAGCTGTGTCGCTTCCCGCAGACGCAGTGCAATAACGCAGTTCGAACTCCGGCTGGATGATCTTGTTCAGACCCACTATTGAGGTGTCCCGATCAGCAAAATCGTTAGGATATTCGATCCGGTGCTGAACACCGCGATAATCGACAATCAAGTCGAGCGTGTCATTATCAAACCAGCCATCGAGTTCACCTGTATTCAGCACGCGCTCGCACATTTTGACGATGTCGTCGTCGCTTTCTCGGTGATCGACCCACATAACGAATTCATAATCGAAGTCGCCGTAAAACATATCGTCAAACGTTCTTGGGTCGCCGTCTTCGACATATTCGACGATATGATCGATCTTGTTGGCAGGCGTCACTTCATATTCGCGCGGCTCTCGCTGCGGCAATGGCGTCGATCCAACAGAGTAAATCACGCCAGCTTTGCGCATACGGGCTTCACCAAGTGACGAAGGAAGCCCCAGATAGGTGTAAAAGGCATCCAGCGCTTTTAAAGTCGTGGTGGCATGCCTGAGATCATTCGTCACCGCCATGAAATCGCCGCCATCTTCAAGCGTATCCAGATGGCCTTTATGGAAGCTCAATAGGTCGCCGCCAGAAAATGCCATCATGTAAGTCTCTCGAGGCAACCACCATTCGAGCGTACGTTCTATTTTTTCGAACGCAGGTTTGCCGACCGCCGATTTTCCGCGTTCTGCTAGGCGGGACTGAAAATCCGGTCGCACGATCATAATGCAATAACCGGGCAATCCGCGATGTATAACCATTTGCCTGTCTGTCAGCTCCGCCAGCGCAAAAATTTCATCGGCCTTACTGACAAGTTCCTGCGTCTCACGCCTGTTTTTCAGCTTTCGCCTTTTTTGCTTTATCTTGTGCACCGTCCGCACGGACAGCCAAACAAGCCATAGAAACGCGATCAAGGCAGTGGGTATCAGCATCCCCTCTCGCTGTGCGCTAACGCGCCAAGCTTCAACTGAAACGAACGACTAGTGCATCGCGCTGAGAGATTTCAGGACTGCAACCGCAAATCGGGATTGAGCTTCATAGTTTCCAGGATGAAGCTTTTCGGCTTTTTGAAAAACTTGCTTTGCCGGTTGACGTTCAGACCCAGCAAAGCCGATGCCTCCATCACGAAATGCACGCAGTTGCGCTTGTTAAGACTATAGCTTTTGCCTGGCAGATTCCGCCATTCCTCAACGAAGGCAATAAACTTGGCGTATTCCGCATCGGACAGCTTCAACGTGAAATGCGGATTGCTGTTGGCGATATATTTCGCGTCCTTAGTTTCGATCATGCCTTTTACCGATCCCATCAGGATCGCGGGCGAAACACTGACTGCGGTAAAGCCAAAATTCGTGTCAACGGCCTCGCCTGTGGAATCAACACTGCCCTCCAGCTTTACAAACCCGTGCGGGAAATGATCGCCGAAATCATGGCTGTAAAATGTAGCAGTTACCTCGGCATGAGCCTGCGTCGCAGGGCTAAAAAGCAGTAAGCA
>JBKJLZ010000155.1:0-3199 GCA_046596705.1 Sphingorhabdus sp.
AAATGCGGCCCGCCTTGGCATCTGCCTCGGTTTCACCAACCAACTGATAACGCACCGGCTTGTCGTCCTCGTCAATCAACGTAACCGTTGCGCCGAATACGATCTTGTTTCCCGATAACGTCAACGGATCGATAATCTGCGCACGTCCGATCTTGTCTTCGATATCGCCAATCGTTGCTTCGACCTGGCCCTGGCGTTCTTTGGCCGCATGATATTCAGCGTTTTCCGACAAGTCGCCATGTGCACGCGCTTCCTCGATTGCATCGACAATCGTCGGACGCTCTTCACGGAGGCGTTTCAAATCATTGGTCAGCTTTTCATAGCCTTCAGCCAACATCGGATATTTTTCAAAGCTCGCCATGAGCATAGTCCTAACGTCACAAAAAAGTCCCAACCGGCGGAGCCTGACGCTTCATCCGGTATGCAGTTCAACGGTGGGGGAAAGATACTGCTGTCTTAATAATAGTCTTGAAGTGGCCGAACTTCAAGCTCCCGCTCACGAAGTGCCGCAATCGCCTGTGCAGCGGCCACACTTCCGGCTGCAGTAGTATATTGCGCGACCTTTCCGAAGAGCGCCGAACGGCGGATTTCTTCGCTATCTTTCAAGCTCTGCCAGCCTTCGGTGGTGTTAAAGATCAGCACGATTTGTCCGTCCTTGATCTTGTCGACAATATGCGGACGACCTTGCGCGACTTTGTTCACGCGTTCGACCGTCAGGCCTTGGCCTGACAAATAATCTGCGGTTCGGCTGGTTGCGCAAACCTCGAATCCGAGTTCCAGCACTTGTTTGACGGCAGGTAAGATGACCGGCTTGTCGCTATCCTTGACCGATACAAACACCTTGCCGGACGTCGGTAGCGGCATCCCGGCACCAATTTGGGCCTTGGCAAAGGCAGTTGCGAAATCCTTGTCAATCCCCATGACCTCGCCTGTAGATTTCATTTCGGGCGAAAGCACGGGATCCACCCCAGGGAACCGAGCAAACGGGAACACCGCCTCTTTGACCGCAATATAATCGATATCCAGGTTGATAGGCGGCAAGTCCTTTAGCTTTTCACCGGCCATCACCCGCGCGGCGATCTTGGCTATTGGCGCGCCGATAGCCTTGGCGACGAAGGGCACGGTTCGCGACGCGCGCGGATTGACTTCGATTAAGTAGACCTCGCCGTCCTTCACAGCGAACTGGACGTTCATCAATCCTTTGACGCTGAGCGCACGCGCCAACGAGTCGGCTTGGCGAGCGATTTCGTCGACGATGTCTTTAGGCAGGCTATAGGGGGGAATGGTGCAGGCGCTATCGCCAGAGTGTACGCCGGCTTCCTCGATATGTTGAAGGATGCCTGCGACGACGACATCGTCACCATCACAAATGGCATCGACATCGACCTCGATGGCGTCGCGCAAATAACTGTCGATCAACACCGGAGAATCGCCCGAGACGATAACAGCCGTCTGGATGTAATTTTCGAGTTGCGCCTGGGTATCTACAATCTCCATTGCGCGTCCGCCAAGCACATAGGAAGGCCGCATCAGCACCGGATAGCCGATTGTGTCGGCAATCTTGATCGCCTCTTCGCGGTTACGCGCAATGCCGTTCTCTGGCTGTTTCAGGCCGAGCTTGTTGACGAGTGCCGCAAACCGTTCGCGATCTTCGGCGAGGTCTATCGCGTCGGGGGAGGTGCCAAGGATCGGGATACCCGCTTTTTCCAATGCCTTAGCCAGATTAAGCGGCGTTTGCCCACCAAACTGGACGATGACGCCCTTCAGCGTGCCATTCTGCTGCTCGACATGCAGGATTTCGAGCACATCTTCGGCGGTCAGCGGTTCGAAATAGAGCCGGTCCGAAGTATCATAATCGGTTGAAACGGTCTCCGGATTGCAATTGACCATGATCGTCTCGTAACCAGCGTCACCAAGCGCGAAGCAGGCATGGCAGCAGCAATAATCGAACTCAATCCCCTGCCCGATCCGATTCGGTCCGCCGCCCAATATGACGATTTTCTCGCGGCCGGTGGGCTGGCTTTCGCATTCTGGCGCACCAAAGCTCGGTGCCTCGTAGGTCGAATACATATACGGCGTCTTCGCTTCGAACTCCGCAGCGCAGGTGTCGATACGCTTGAACACCGGACGCACGCCCAGTTTGTGGCGAAGCGCGCGGACTTCGTCTTCGGTCACCGCGCCAGCCATCGCCCGGGCCGCCTGCATTGCTATACCCGATCCGCGCCGCACGGCGCTCGCCATCCCGGGGCGCATATTGAGCGATTCCACCGCTAGGTAAGCAAGGCGCTTGTCCGAAAAACCCATCGCTTTCAGTCGGCGCAGCGCTTCCGCGCCATTCGGCAGCCCGTTGGTCTTGATCTCTTCCTCTGCAGCGACGATTTCGGCAATGCGTTCAAGAAACCAAGGATCATATTTCGCAATTGAATGGATTTCCGCCACGGTCATGCCTTCACGCAGGCACTGTGCGGCAACCAGCAGCCGGTCGGGCGTCGCACGCGACAGTTCGGCTATCAGCTCATCACGCGATGCGCCTCGTAGCGCATCGACATAATTAAACCCCGAAAGCCCTGTCTCCAGTCCACGAAGCGCCTTTTGCAAGCTCTCATGAATGTTCCGCCCAATCGCCATAACCTCGCCGACGGATTTCATTGCTGTGTGCAGCAAAGGCTCGGCACCCTTGAACTTTTCAAAAGCAAAGCGCGGAATTTTGGTGACGACATAGTCAATTGTCGGCTCGAACGATGCGGGCGTCGCGCCGGTGATGTCATTGGTAATCTCATCAAGCGTATAACCCACCGCCAGGTTTGCCGCGACCTTGGCGATGGGAAAGCCCGTCGCCTTCGACGCCAACGCCGAAGAGCGCGACACACGCGGGTTCATTTCGATAACGATCAGGCGGCCATCGGCAGGATTCACTGCGAACTGTACGTTCGAACCGCCTGTTTCAACACCGATTTCACGCAGGCAAGCGATACTCGCATTGCGCATGATCTGATATTCCTTGTCGGTCAGCGTCAGCGCAGGCGCGACAGTGATCGAATCGCCGGTATGCACGCCCATCGGGTCCACGTTCTCGATACTGCAGATGATGATGCAATTGTCGTTCTTGTCGCGAACAACCTCCATCTCATATTCTTTCCACCCGAGCAGCGATTCCTCGATCAACACCTCGGTGGTCGGCGACGCATCGAGCCCGCCG
>JBKJLZ010000285.1:0-3261 GCA_046596705.1 Sphingorhabdus sp.
TTATACGGGGGTCCGTAATGAAATATGGTTAACCAGTTTCCGGCTATCTGGAGCTGTCGGCGTTCTGGTCCATGCCGACAAGGCGGCGGGTGCCCACCACCCGCCGCTCATTACCAATATCTAAATGTGCTTGGCAACAAGCCATGAATGCCCGCGATTTTGAATGAGGGGATATGACGGGTGGTGCAGCATAAGATCCATAGTGACAATTATCGGACAAAGATGATTTCGACCTTGCACGCAATCGTGGGGCTCAGCAGTTCCGCTCGACTCATAAGTGCCGCTGCAGTCATGGCTAGCGGCTATCCATCACACGCATCGCAAAGCAATGTGAGATCGCCGTTTGAAAACGCGCCCGCACTGCGAACTGGCAAGAAGCAGGATCCTCAAGCATTGGTGGAGGCTGCGCTCACACTGAATATTTCAGATAATAGGGAAAAACGAGCGGTCAACGAAAACAGGAAGCCAGTTACCATAATTGACATTGTCGACCTTAAAAAATCTTCCAATGCCATTAACGTACTTGCAAATGATTCAGACCCGGATGGCGATGACATGACCCTCATCTATGCGTTGGCGAAATTTGGTGCGGTTGCGTTTACTCCACAAGGACTAATCGGCTACGCGCAAAATCCGGGTCAGCCCAGATCGGATAAAATCACCTACACAGTGCAGGATGGCAAAGGCGGGATCGCTCATGGCATAGTTGATATAATCCGATAGGACGCTTTGCTCTCGTTTTCGAGAAGTGACTATCGAACTTTCACAGATCACTAATGTTTTGAACCGGAATCGATAGCACCGCGAACTTTTGAAGCTAAATCTTTAAGACGGTAGGGTTTGTTCAAGACGAACACCTTTTCTTTCGGAATGGCGCCAGAAATTACCTGATCACTAAAATAACCCGATGTGAAAAGTATCTTTATCCCGGGCTTTATAATTTGCGCCTTTTTGGCCAACTGTCCGCCATTAAGTCCGCCAGGCATAACCACGTCGGTAAATATTAATTCGATATCAGGGTTTTGCTGTAAAATATCGAGTGCCATTTTTCCGTTATTGGCGGTCAGGATTGTATAGCCCAGGCCAGACAGATGTGTTGTGACATGTGTGCGGACCAATTCATCATCTTCGACCACGAGTATCTTTTCGTCCCCGCCAATCTGGGTGCGTAATGGTCCTTCATCTATCTCAAAGGCTTTGTCGGAAGTTTCCTTGGTATCCACCGCGGGAAAATACATTGTTACTTTTGTGCCTTTACCAAGGCTCGTTGAAATTTTAACGCGACCGGAAGACTGCCTGACGAAGCCATGAACCATGCTCAGTCCTAAGCCGCTTCCCGCCCCGACTTCCTTGGTCGTAAAAAAGGGTTCGAATGCGCGGGCTACCGTTTCGTCATCCATGCCCGATCCCGAATCCGCGACCGATATCATGACAAAGCGCCCGGCGGGAACGCCGTCAACATCTTCAGCCTCTTGATCAAGCCAGACATTGTCTGTTCGAATAGTCAACCGCCCTCCGTCAGGCATTGCATCACGTGCGTTAAGCGCCAAATTCAGCAATGCTGCTTCCAATTGACCGGCATCCAGCAACGCAAGGCAGGGATCACAAAGTGGAATGATCTGCAAATCTATGTTTTCCGAAAGCGTGCGCTCAAGCAGCGACTCTAAGCTTTGAACAAGTGGGCTGACGTCGACCACTTTCGGTGTCAGCGGCTGTCGTCTACCAAATGCTAGCAAACGACTTGTTAACTCTGCCCCTCGGGCTGCCGCCGCAAAAGTAAGTTCGGCCAGCGCATGCAAATCGGTTTCGGCCGCGATCTTCTGGGTTAGTATTTCCGAATTACCAATGATTACGGTCAGCAGATTGTTAAAATCATGGGCGATACCCCCGGTCAGCTTGCCCAAGGCTTCCAATTTTTGCGAGTGAACTAAGCGAGCATCGAGGTCACGACGGTCGGTAACATCCATCATCGTGCCGATCATACGAATTCCAAAACCGGAAGCATCGCGCATTACGCACCCACGATCGACAACCGTTGCATAAGTACCATCGGCCCGCGCAAACCTGTATTCGTCTTCCCAATTTTCACGGCTTCCTTCAATAACAGCATAGAATTTGGAAGCGACACGTTGTCTGTCATCGGGATGTAAATTGTCTATCCAGAACGAAATACTAAGTCCAATTTCATCAGGGATGTGGCCAAAGCGAGTCTTCATCGCTTCGCTCCACCAGTGTTGACCTGTTGCTAAATCCCACTCCCACACAACGTCATTGACGGCTTTGGCAACCGTTTCGAACCGAGCCTGATTTAGTCGTTCGGCTTCTTCAGCGCGTTTACGTTCAGTAATATCGCGTTGTACACTGACCCAATGCGTAAACAATCCTGTCTCATCGGCGATAGGAACAATCTCAATTTCCAACCATATTTCGTCACCCGACTTGGTGTAATTAATCAGTTCAGTCCGGTGCGGTTGCCATGCAACCATCGCTTTGCGCATGGCATCGAGCCGGTCCCTCTGCGTGTTCGGACCTTGAAGCATTCTGGGCGTTTTGCCGATCATCTCTTCGCGACTATAACCGGTATGCTCCGAGAAGGCGCCGTTAACAAACACCACCAAAGGTCCGTCTGGCTCATCGATCGGCTCTGCTTTTGTGATGACCAGAATATCGTTCAGATGTGCTACCGCTTGTTCAAGTAAAGCCAGTTGTTCATCTTTTGCGCGTTGATCGGTCACGTCTCGAAAATATACCGCCAAACCATCGGGTCCGGGATGAGCATGTATATCAAACCACTTGTCTAACGGTGACGGATAAAAATCGGTGAAACGGACGACTTCGCCTAAGTCTAAAGATTGCCGATATTTTTCCTCGAACGATCGGCCTTTGTCGTGTGGATAGGCTTCGGCCAAAGATTTTCCCAACAGACTCGAATGCTCACTATTCAGGATTTTTTCACCTTCCCGATTTATAAAAGTAAAGACCATATCCTTATCTAATGTAAGGAAACCGTCGCTCAGGTTTTCCAAAGTATCAGTCAAACGCTGGGCAAGTTCATGCTGCCGAGTAGACGACGCGACTCTTGCAAATTCGCCCTCGATCAGCAAGGTTATATCCCTTGCAGAAACCATGCTCGCCTTCTTATTATTAAAATCCAGATCATTTGATCGGATGCTAACAAAAATAATCTTTCCGGATTTTACCCTGTGCCGCCATGTCTTGGCTTCACTCAAGCCTCGCGGTTCGTTCAATAGCGTTTCGTGC
>JBKJLZ010000124.1:0-10261 GCA_046596705.1 Sphingorhabdus sp.
CAAAGCCGCCGCCGCCGACGGCCTGACCTACACCGTCATCAAACCCGGCAAGGGCGAAAAACCCGGCGGGGACGCGAAGGTCAAGGTCAACTACAAAGGTATGCTGACAGCCAACGGCAGCCAGTTCGACGCTGGCCAAGGCGCTGAATTCAAAGTTAGCGGGGTTATCCCCGGCTTTGCGCAAGGCCTGCAACTCATGCAGCCAGGCGGCAGCTACCGCCTCTGCATCCCCTCGAAGCTAGGCTACGGCGAAGCAGGCACCGGGCCTATCCCCGCCAATGCGGACTTGGTATTCGAAGTTGAGTTGCTATCCTTCATCACCCCGCCGCCCAAGCCAATATTGCCTTTAGCCGAACGCACATGCGACATGACCGTCGCATCGGGACTTGGCTACCGGATGATCAAGGCGGGGAATGGCAAGACGCCAACCAACGCTGACATGGCTCTGGTCGATTTCACTACCTTCGACGCCAAAACCGGCATTGTTATGGAAAAACGCGAATGGGAGAGGATTCCGTTGGCGCAAGCCACTGCAATTTTCGCCGAAGGGCTGAGGATGATGCAGGTCGGGTCAAGCTACACCCTCTGTTTGCCAAAGCCGACGGAAGCCCTGACTGGTCCTGACATTAACATCCGCGTCGATTTGCTCGATGTTCGGCTGGTGCCGTTAGCGGACTGATTGCAAGCAATCGGCGGCGGTTACGGCAGGCAAGAAATCCTGATAACTTTCGCCTTCAAATCATAAGTGAGCGACGAGCAACCGTTTAGAAAGTCGCGGCCAAGCGTCAGGCTATAGCGCGACTTCTTTTTTGCTTTGCCGGTAACTACGATTTCATCTTCGTCGACCGCTGGGCCTTCGGGAATTGTCGAAGCATCGCCAAAGTCGCTTACTCGCACCAGACCGTTCAAAATCGGGCGGTCAAACATCATCAAAGGACGAGCCAGCGCCATTGTCCTTACCGGGCGTTCGACTCCAAAGCGTATCATGGACTGACGTTGTACATCCGAAAAGCTTCCGCCTTGTCTTGCTGCAAGCTCAACCCCCACCGGCGCCGTCATCAATGTTTCGCGCCTCTTCAGGCTGAATGAAACCTGTAATTCTATGTTACCATAATCATATTTCCCGTGACCGCCGCCAATGCCCCACATGCCCGCGCCTTCAAGTGGCAACGTCGCTTCTCGTTCTCCTAGAACTTTGGGTCCAAGTATGAAGCGAATGGAGGAATAAGGCAGCATTAAAGGATGGACCGTTCCATCTGCTATTGCCGACGCCGGCCTGCTAAACCAGAATACTCGGTCGTTACGTTTTATGCTTCCATATTCGATGCTTGCATCGTCGGAAGCCGCCGTCAACCTGATGGCACCTATGTAATGAACACCACCAATCATGCTTGGTTTCAACGCAAGCATCTTTGCAACATCGGCATTGACTACCCGGGCAGCACCGCCGTCAGGCTCAACCTCCCAGCGATATGGCTTACCATTGAGCGTTACCGGAATGACGAAGTCGCCCGTTAATTCTAATGGTCCAGTCGTTTCTCTGCCCTTAGCCTGCGCAGTACAGTTCGCAGCCAGCGAGATGCCCAACGTCAACGTAATTATTATAGTCCTAGAAAACAGCATAACATCCTCGCGTTAATAGTTTTTTAAAATGAATTCTGCGTGGACGGCCTATGCTGCGGCCCACTGTCGGCGCAAATTTAAGCCAATAACACCACCGGGCTTGCACTGTCCCAATGCATTGAAACCTTGTCGCCCCAGGTGAAATCTTCCTGATCGGTGCGTGACAGGTTGGGCCTGCGGACTCGGATCATCGCTCCCCCTTCGAGCTCGATTTCAAATACGGTGTTATCACCGAGATAGCTCATGCCCTTAATGACTCCGCGCGCGAAGTTATGGCCTTCAGGTGAATCCTTCGCTGCACCCTGTACCGCCTTGCCCGACCCAGGCACATGCAGCGTGATCTTTTCAGGCCGAACTGCGACCCAAATGTCAGCGCCATGTGCGCCGGTGACGCCGTGGTTCAGGTAGATCTTGCCAACGCCCGGGCAATGTACAGCGGCGCGGTCAGGTTCGTCCAAAATTAGCTTGCCCTCAAACGTGTTCACAGCACCGACAAAATCAGCAACAAAGCGGTTGGCGGGATATTCGTAAAGGTCCGATGGTGCTGCCAATTGTGCAACCTCACCCTTGTTGATTACGGCAATCCGGCACGCCATCGACAGCGCTTCGTCTTGGTCGTGAGTGACGGTGACAAAAGTGATGCCGACTTTTTCCTGCAGCGCCGTCAGCTCGAACTGCATTTGTCCCCGTAATTTTGCATCGAGCGCCGATAGCGGTTCATCGAGCAGTAAAACCTTTGGGCGCACGACCAAAGATCGCGCAAGTGCCACGCGTTGCCTTTGCCCGCCGGACATCTGATCTGGCATCCGGTCCTCGAACCCGCCAAGCTTCACCAGTTCGAGGGCCTCACTTACTCGGTCGCGGATCTCGCTTTTGCTCACATTTGATATCCGAAGCCCATAGCCGACATTGTCGGTCACGCTC
Organism: Sphingorhabdus sp.; assembly: GCA_046596705.1. Classification (GTDB taxonomy): domain Bacteria; phylum Pseudomonadota; class Alphaproteobacteria; order Sphingomonadales; family Sphingomonadaceae; genus Sphingorhabdus_B. Next base: position 2,548 of record JBKJLZ010000124.1, read on the forward strand.
ATATGCGGGAACACAGCATAGCTTTGGAACACCATGTTAACCGGACGCTTGTTCGGCGGGACGTTGGCCATATCCTGCCCGTCAATCAGGATCTGTCCTTCCGTTGGTAGTTCAAACCCAGCGATCATTCGCAAAAGAGTAGTTTTGCCGCAGCCTGAGGGTCCAAGCAGCACGAAGAACTCGCCTGACAGGATGTCGAGGCTGACATTGTCGACTGCGGTCACCTTGCCAAAGCGTTTTGAGACGTTGCGGATCTGAATGATGGGAGTTTTTGCATCGGTCATTTCAATATTCCAACCGGATCAGTTCGCGTCGAGCGTCGTCGATACAATGTGAGGTCGTGCGATACGGAGAGGTGTCTCGACTGCGCTCGACACGAACGGAAAGGGAAAATCATTTCAATGGGTCCCGGATATGCCCTTAACGCCTTGCAGCTTCAGCGCCACGGCGGTCAGGATAACAGTTAAAAGGATAAGCAAGGTCGATGCCGCGTTTACCTCAGGTGTGACCGAAAATCGCACCATCGAATAGACCTTGACCGGGAATGTGATGGTGTCTGGCCCGCTGGTGAAGAAGGTAATCACGAAGTCATCGAGACTAAGCGTGAACGCCAGAAGCGCCCCAGCAATCAAACTCGGCTTCATATGTGGCAGCAAGACATCTCGAAAAACCTGCCATTCGGTCGCGCCAAGATCGCGCGCTGCCTCTTCCTCCTCCTTGTTGAAACCCGCCAGCCGCGATCGGACGACCAAAGCAACAAAGGGAAAGCAGAACGTGATATGCGCAATCGTGATCGCCGACAGGTTGAGCGGCCATATCATTCCGGTCGGCCAATCGACCTTGGCAAAGAAAATAAGAAATGCGACGCCAAGGCAAATTTCTGGCACAATAATCGGTAGCGCCATACTGCCCTCGACAGCGCCTTTCAGTGGAAAGCGAAAACGCCAGAGCATGACTGCGGCGAGCGCGCCGAGGACCAGGCTGAAGATAGTCGCCATAAATGCGATGGTCAGCGAATTAACCAAAGCCTCGACCAATGACGCGTTATCCAGGGCTTTCTCGTAATATTTAAGCGTAAAGCCCTTCCATTCGATGTTGCGCTTGCTGTCGTTGAAGCTGAAAATCATCAGTACGATCAACGGCGCATAAAGGAATAGCATTGTCAGCGCGACCCAGCTCCGCATCCAAAATTTTCGCGTATATTCGAGCGGCGCGACTGGTGTACGGTCGAATAATGCCATCAGTGCCGCTCGCCTGATTTGTTGTTTCGCATCGATTGCAACGCGATCAGGATGAACATCACATAGATCAGCAGGAACGAAAGCGCAGCACCGAACGGCCAGTCATTGGCACGCTTGAACTGGCGTTCGATAACATTGGCAATCATTTGGCTGTCGGTGCCGCCCATTAAATCTGGGGTCAGATAGGCACCGAGGGCGGGGATCAGCGTAATCATAACCCCCGCCAAAATGCCCGGGCCAGCAAGCGGCACAACAATCTTGAGCAGCGTCCGCAAATGCCCTGCGCCTAGATCGAGGCTAGCTTCGATCAGGCTCTTGTCCAGCCGGTCAAGCGCGGAATACAATGGTAGAACCATGAACGGCAAGTGGACGTAAACAAGCCCCAGAACCACTGCGAAGTTATTGTACAGCAACTGGATCGGCGTCCAAGCCTCCAGCGGTTGCATGCCAACCAACGTCCGTAGCCAACTCGCGCAGTCCCAAAGCCCGCCCAGCCCTTTGTTCGCGTAACCATTTGTGCCCATCAGCGCCATCAATGCATAAGTGCGTATCAGCAGGTTAGTCCAAAACGGCAGCATTATCCCAAGCAGCAACCAAGGCCGCCATTTCGGGGCGGCAAAGGTAATCGCCATCGCCACCGGAAATCCAACGATCAGACAAATCAATGTCGTGAGCGCCGCAACTGCTAGCGACTTCAGAAATATCGAAAGGTACAGCCACTCGGTTGCGCGCTTGTAATTATCGAGTGTCCCTGAAATCTCGATGGTCGCCGGACCGGAATTCTGACCGAAACTATACAGCCACACAATGCCCATCGGCACCACGAAAAACAAAACAAGCCAGAAGACCGGTGCTGTTGCAATCGCGGCGAACGGCCGTTTCTGGCTCTTCCAGTCTTGCAATGCCCCGGCCATGACTATGCAGCCCGTACGCGGGTAAAGGCCTCCTCATACATTTTCTGCAGTTCTGGATTGAATGTTGCATATTCACATCTCGCCAAAACATCGGCGGGTGGGAAAATGACGGGATTGGCCTTATATTCTTCTGGCATCAGCGCCTTCGCCGCGTCGTTGGGCGTTGGATAGAGGATGGTTTCGGTAATCTTCTTGCCCGCTTCGGCATCGAGCAGATAGTTTATAAAAGCATGCGAATTTTTCGGATGTGGTGCGCCCTTCGGAATGCAGAGGTTGTCCGAATTCAGCTGGCTCCCCTCCTTTGGAATGACAAAACCGATGTCTTTGTCCTCAACCATCGCCTGTGCAATGTCGCCATTATATTCGAGCACAAGGTCGACCTCACCCTTCAGCAGCAAGTCCTGACCATTGTCCTCATGGAAGGCCTTGATGTTCGGCTTCTGCTTGATCATCATTGCTTCAATCGCTTTCAGATCCGCAGGCGTCAGCGCATTGACCGATTTGCCCATATATTTGCCATAAAGCCGGAACATATCTCCGGCTTCGGATAGCACAGCAATGCGACCTTTGTACTCGTCACTATCGAACAGCGCCTTCCAACTGTCGGGCGCAGACTTTACCTTGGATTTGCGGTACCCAATGCCGAGCGCCAGCCAAGTATATGGCATCGAATATTTCCGTGCCGGATCATATGGCACATCCTGATAATCCTTCGCCACATTCTTGAAGTTGGGTATCTGCGTGCGGTCGAGTTCCATCAGCATATCCGCCGACGCCATCCGCTCGACAAAGTCATTCGACGGAACGATTACGTCATATCCCTGATTGCCGGCACGTAGCTTGGCGAAAAGTTCGTCATTGCTGGCGAACAGCGTCATATTTACATCGACACCGCCAGCTTCCTTGTAATCTTCCAGGGTGGTTTCACCGATGTAGGTATCCCAGTTGTAAAAGTTCAGTTTGGCTTCTTCGCCATTGGCAAGCTTTTTGGCATCCTTTTCGCCACAGCCTGCGAGCGTGCCAGTTAGGCTGAAACCTACCGCAGCAACGCCCATGCCCTTTAGCATTGCGCGACGGTTGCTGCCCGCATGCAAAAATGTTTTGAAGTCCACCGATTTTCTCCCTGCTTAACTGATAACCATTGGTCCTATGCTGGACCAAAATATCGTAGACGAAAAGCCCCTTTTTTCCGCCATTTGCGGGCAGCAGTTAAACGCAATATTGTTACCCGCTACTGATATTATTGTGCATTGCAGCACACTTTATTTGGCCGTTCCAATTTTCTCTTTATCGATCGCCGATTGTACCTGTTTGTAGAAAATGCCGCGCCTTTGCGCCTGATCCCCACCCTGCCGGTCGGTTGCTTGTGGCCAGTTGCTGTTTGATGCGATGATCAGCTTACGTTTCGGGTCGATGAATATGCCTTGCCCGAATATTCCTTGGGCTGCATAACTACCGTCGTTCACCGTCCACCATTGATACCCATAACCACTATCCGGTTCACCGGTGTCGGCTTGCTTGGTTGTTGCATCCGCGATCCATCCGTCGGGCAAAATTGCCTTGCCGCCGACCACGCCTCCGCCAAGCATGAACAAGCCCATACGAGCATAGTCGCGTGTCGATGCCTGGATACAACAGCCGCTAATTTCATGGCCCGTCGAACCCAGTAACCAACTGGCATCCTGCTCCATACCGAAAGGTGCCCAGATTTTCTCGGACAGATAGGCCGATAATGTCTTGTTGGTTGCCGAACTGACCAGCACGCCGATCAAATTGGTTTCGCCGGTTTTGTAGACCCATTTGGAACCGGCCGGCGCTTCTCGCGGAAGTTTGCGCATATAGCTTACTGTTACGTCGACACCGGGTTCTGCTTTATGCGCGTTGAAAAGTGCCACGTCAGACCGTTTGTCGCCATAATCCTCGTTCCATCTGACGCCCGACGTCATCGTCAGCAATTGCTTGATAGAAACATCATCATAGGCCGAGCCTTTAAGGTCGGGGATATAGGTCGACACCTTGTCGTCGATGCTTTTGATGTAGCCATCCTTGATCGCAGCACCGACAAGCGTCGATGCGAAGGATTTTGCGACCGAGAAACTGGTCCATTTGCCGTCGCCGTCAAAGCCGAGACCGTATTTTTCAAGCCGGATTTTACCGTCATGGATAATGACCAATCCAGCGGTTCGTTGATGCTGCATATAGGCGTCGACGTCGACACCCACATCAAGCTCGGGGCCCTTGGGCATCGGATAAACATCATCACCCGCAGCGATAATGTTCACCTTCGCCAGCACGGGTATCCGGTCCATCGTCCTGAACGCCGCGTCACGCTGTGGGATGCTCCAGAACAGAACGTTAGTATCGGTCGGCAGGTTTGAAACCAGCGCCTTCATGTCCTTGTCTGCGGTGACCCAAAATAACCCCGCGGCCGCCACGACGGCAAACAATATCCCCAATATCCATTTTTTCACGATGCCCCTCCCAGAAGATTTTCATGGCTTGATCAATGTCACTTGCGACACGTTAATCCCGCCACCTCGAAACCCGCCTTCACTGTACATCAGATAGTAACGCCACAAGGATATAAATTTTGCATCGAACTCGGTCGGTAACCGTGCCTCTTCCAGCGCTGCATCAAAACGCAGGCACCAGCGGTGTAAAGTCTCGGCGTAATCCAGGCCAAAGTCATGCTGGTCATGCCATTGGAGCCCACGCGCTTCGGCCAGCGAACGGAAACGGCTTTCCGAAAGCAACATTCCGCCGGGAAAAATATACTGCTGAATGAAATCAAAACCATTTGCATAAGCTTCGAAAACATCGTCTTCGATTCGGATATACTGGATAGCAGCTCGACCGCCAGGTTTCAGACAACGCGATATTGTGTCGAGATATGCCGGCCAATATTCCATTCCCACCGCTTCGACCATTTCGACGCTTGCAATGGCGTCATATTCGCCGCCGACGTCCCGGTAATCGGTCAAAGCAACCACCGCATCGCCCAAATCCTTCAGCCGAATGTCGGCGTAGCGTTTCTGTTCGGGCGATAACGTAATTCCGTGATAGCGCACCGTTTGGTGCCTCAGCGAGGCCTCTGCCAACCCTCCCCAACCGCAGCCGATTTCAAGCATTGACTGCCCGTTCGCCAGTTTCAGCCGTTCAAGCAATGCGTCGTTCTTGCGCGCTTGGGCACGCTCAAGAGACTCTGTGTCGCCGGATGGCCCAGCGAAGATTGCGCTCGAATACGTCATACTATCGTCGAGCCAAGCCGCGTAAAAATCATTGCCCAAATCGTAATGGAATTCCACATTCCGGCGAGCGCCGTGCTTGGTGTTGCGTCGAAGAAAATGCGTAACCCGCCCCAACATGCCGACTATGCCAGATGGCCGGGCAACCCGTCCTAGCGCTATCCGGTTTCGCATGAATAGGTCGAACAACTGCACCGGATCAGGGCTATCCCATTCGCCGTTTGCCCACGCTTCATACCAACCGGCAGATCCACGTCGCATCAGGCGAAGTAGAGCATGCCAGTCGCGTAGATTGACCACTGCAACCGGCCCCTCGCCCCGACCGCCAAGCACTCTCGTTGCTCCGTCGGGGGTCGTTCCCTCGATGGTTCCAAATTCGAGGCCGCGATCTATTTTGTCGAGTATTGCCTGCAATCCTCGCGCAAAAAGTCCGCCGCTGCTTCCCACGAAAGTGGCTTTACGGGTTAAATGGCGGCCTCTTGGCTCATTCGGGGCATTCATAAATATTGTACTTCAAAATCAGTTTCATCGCTTGCGCAGCTCGTCGCGGATTTCAGTAAGCAGGTCAACATCGGTTGGCCCTGCGGCCGGCCGTGGTGCCATTTTATTAGCCTGCCTGACGATCAGGAAAATCACAAAAGCCAGAATTACGAAATTGATAAATGCTGTTACGAAGCTTCCCCAGGCAAACACATTGGCCCCGGCAGAGCGCGCCGCAATGAGTGACATGCCCTCGGTAATTTTGTCAGCGCCGCCCAAGACTACATATTTGCTGGTAAAATCGACCCCGCCGCCGGTTATCAGCGATATTAAGGGCATGATAAGATCATCCGTCATCGAGGCAACGATCTTGCCGAATGCTGCTCCGATAATCACGCCAACTGCCAAATCGAGCACATTACCGCGCGCTATAAAGGTTTTGAATTCACCTAACATGGCCCGTCTCCCATCGATTAAAGAGCGCTATCAATGAACCAAAACACGAATGACGTCGATTGCAAACATTGCACAGCGACACAATGCGCCTTATGTAGATAATACACGTTCACGCTTTGACGAAGGAGCCGATTTCATGCGATCCAGTTTTGCGAAATTCCTGATTGTTCCGGTGGCAGCTATGTCGCTGGCCGGATGCGGCATCAATAGCGTTCCAACAGCAGAAGAGGCTGCGAAAGCCAAATGGGCCGATGTTGAAAACAGCTATCAACGCCGTGCAGACTTGATCCCCAATCTGGTGGCAACCGTCAAAGGAGCTGCGGCGACTGAAACGCAGGTTTTGACTCAGGTGACTCAAGCCCGCGCGAATGCGACGGCAATTAACATTACCACTGACGATCTTTCCGATCCCGCAACGTTCGAAAAATTTAATGCGGCGCAAAACCAGCTGACACAGGCGCTTGGTCAGTTGCGAACGGTGGTCGAAGCATATCCTACCTTGCAAAGCCAGGCTCGCTATGGGGAATTGATGCAGCAACTGGAAGGTACTGAAAACCGTATCAACGTCGCACGCCGCGATTACAATGAGGCTGTCAGGGTTTATAACACCACGATCCGTACCTTCCCTGACATCATAGGCGCAAAGGTTATTCATGGTGCCAAGCCAATGGTGCCATTCAAAGCAACCACCGAAGGCGCGCAGGAAGCACCTAAAATCGATATGATGCCCGCAGGTTGACCTGCCGTCGCCAAGGCGAATCCAATGCGTAACTTCGTTACAATGTTGCTGGTCGCGTTTGCGTTGCTGGCCGGAAACCCGGCAAGCGCGCAAACCTTCCCAAAATTGACGGGCCGCGTCGTCGATCAAGCCAACTTGCTCGATGCCGGGGAAGAGACGGCTTTGACAGCCAAGCTCGCTGCGCTTGAAGCTCAGTCTCAGCGGCAGCTTGTCGTTGCGACCATTTCCGATCTCGAAGGCTATGACGATTCAGACTATGGATACCGTCTTGGCCGTGCTTGGGGCATTGGCGATAAAGAACGTAATGACGGGCTGTTATTGCTGGTGGCACCTAACGACCGCAAGGTTCGAATTGAGGTCGGTTACGGACTTGAAGGCATCATGCCCGATGCACTTTCGCACAGGATTATTCAGGACAGAATACTTCCGGCTTTCAAGGCAAATAACTATCCGGGCGGTATTAATGCCGGCGTCGATAGCATCATCACCCAGTTGCAATTGCCGCCGGAAGAAGCGAGCAAGATTGCCGCAGCTGCCGGACAGCAAAGACGCGGACAGAGCAACGACGGTAGCCTAGGTGGCTTGATCCCGCTGATCTTTATCTTTTTCTTCTTCGTTCTGCCTGTCATCATGTCGGTC
>JBKJLZ010000156.1:0-5704 GCA_046596705.1 Sphingorhabdus sp.
GCGCGGGATGTTTCCTGAAAGAGCGCGCTGGCCCCGCTATGAAGCGCGCAAGGTTGCGAAGATGGCGCAAAGGGGAACAATTTCAGCTCGATCTGCGCTTACGATTCATCGCGGAACCGCGAATGTGTCAGATGAAGCAAGGCCGGTATTGGTGATTGGAGTCGACGGACCCAGCGCGACCAATGCTGCGCACCACGACCTTCAGATGACTGAAGCATATGCTGAAAGCCTGCCGGAAGAGCTACGTGGCCGGTTCACTGCGCGGATTGTCGATCGGATCACCGCTGTCCGCCAAAACCATGTTATCGAAGGGCTGATCGAGCCTGTAGCAGGTGCATATTGACGGATGAATCAGCATCGGTAATACATCATATAAATAATATAAAAGAGGAGCGGATTTGGCGAGTCTATCATTAATAGATGTGCACAAAGCCTATGGTGCCACGCCGGTACTCGACGGCATTTCGCTTCAAATGGAACCCAAAGAGTTTGTTGCTTTTCTGGGACCATCGGGAAGCGGCAAATCCACTTTGCTTCGAGTCATCGCTGGCCTGGAAAGCGCCGATAGCGGCGAAGTCTGGCTTGATGGGCAGCGAATAGACGAGCTAGCTCCCGGAGATCGGGGCGTAGCGCTCGTCTTCCAGCAATATGCGCTGTACCCGCATATGACAGTTAGACAGAATATGGCATTTGGACTTCGCAACGCCAAGATAGCGGTGCAGGAGATCAATGACCGCATTGATAAGGCTGCGGCAACTCTTGAAATAGATCAATTGCTTGATCGAAAACCGGGGCAACTTTCGGGCGGTCAGCGGCAACGGGTGGCGATCGGGCGAGCGATCGTCAAAGTACCCAAATTGTTTTTGCTCGATGAACCTTTGTCCAATCTAGATGCCGCGCTCCGCAACCGCACGCGCGTCGAGCTTGCCCAGCTTCGGCAAAGAGTTGACGCGGCCGTAATTATGGTGACCCATGATCAGGCCGAAGCAATGACCCTTGCTGACCGGATCGTTGTCATGAGCGACCGGAAGATCCAGCAAATTGGTACGCCGATGGAAATTTACGACCGCCCAGCCAATCGTTTCGTAGCGCGATTTGTCGGTTCGCCCGCGATGACGATGCTGCCCGTCAGTCTTGAACAAACGAACGACGTTTATGCAGTTGCACGTCTCAGTAATGGGACAGCCGTCGAAACGCAGGTTTTAAGGGCTGAGATTGACAGCGACGAAGGTCTTGAGCTTGGCCTTCGGCCGGAGAATGTCACAATCGCGTCACCTGGCACGGCGTCTGTGGATGCCGAGGCGATCATCGTTGAACGTCTCGGCGACCGCACGCTGATCTACGCTCGGCTTGAAGATGGTTCGGAAATCGTTGCCGTAGATCGTGGCGACAGCGCAGTGCGCATGGGCAACCGTGTCGGTTTGGCAATCGACGGACATAGCGCGCATCTTTTTTCGGGAAACGGCACCGCCCATCATGGGCACCGCGCCCAATGACCAACCGCGACCGGTTTGGCGGCTTTGCCTTTGTTATGCCCTTTGTCGGCTTTTATAGTTTCTTGTTGATATTGCCTTTCGTCATGGGAGTATGGATTAGTTTTCACCGCGCCGACCTGTTCGGCTCGCGGCAATGGATCGGCATTGACAATTATGTCCGCCTGTTTGCCGATCCTATTTTCTACCAAGCCATGGGCACCACGTTTACGTTGGCATTGTTGATTGTTCCGAGCCTGACGGTCATAACGCTTTTGCTGGCGCTTGCTTTGAACCGCGCCACCCGCTCGGCAGCAATTTTCAGGGGACTGTTTTTTTCCTCCTCGGTATTGTCGGTTACCATCGTCACTCTGATCTGGCGGTTTGTATTGACACCCGATGCCGGCCTGATTGCCAAAATATTGACCACTATAGGGATGGAACCAATCCCCTTTCTAAGTCACCCCGATCTCACGGTACCTGCGATCGCCATCACAACAATCTGGTGGGGCCTGGGTTTGCCAATGATGCTGTTCCTCGCCGGACTTCAGCAAATCCCGCAGGACATTTATGAAGCAGCGGCCCTTGATCGCGCTAACCGCTGGACCACATTTTTTCGAATAACCTTGCCATCATTGCGCCGCACAACAATTCTAGTGGTTATGCTACAGACAGCTGCGCAATTGCAGATATTCGGACAGGCGCAACTGCTCACCTCAGGCGGACCCAGCGGCAGTTCGCGGCCCATTGTGCTCTACATCTACGAAATTGCGTTTGGACGATGGGAGCTAGGCTATGCTGTCGCCGCAGCTGAAGTACTCTTCATCCTTGTGTTGGCGCTGACCCTTGCGCAATATTGGGTTTCCAGCCGAAAAGAAGAAGTTGGCCGATGAGCGCGGCCGTCAATCAAAATCGTCTTCCGTGGCCTGCTTTGGTGGCTGTGATTATCGGTGCAGCTATTATGGTCGCCCCATTGTTATGGACCGTTCTCTTGTCGCTAAAGAGCAACAGTGAATTGATGCGCGACAGCGCGGCGGCATTTTCCGCGCCCTATACACTTGATAACTATCGCGACATATTATCAGGGTCTGACGTGCCCCGCTGGTTACTCAACAGCCTGATCGTGTCGCTCGGCACCACAGCTGCAGTATTGATGCTGTGCTCGCTCGCGGGATACGGCTTTGCCCGGCTCGAATTTCCTTTTCGTCGTACGTTGTTTGTTTTTGTGCTGTTAGGCTTGGCCATTCCCGAACAGGCCGTAATCCTTCCCCGCCATCAGCTTTTTGCGACACTCGGCTGGCACAACAGCTATCCCGGATTGATCCTGCCAGGCCTTGCTGCCCCTTTTGGGGTTTTTTTCATGACTCAATATTTTAAGGCGATCCCCAAGGACCTGGACGAAGCAGCTCTACTTGATGGCGCGTCACGCTTTACGATTTTCTGGAAAGTGTTGTTGCCACTATCCTTCCCCGCACAGGCAACGCTTGGAGTGTTCACATTTTTAGGATCTTGGAATGATTATTGGTGGCCGCTCATTTCCGCCACCACCAGCGACAAATATACGTTAACCGTCGGGCTTGCATCATCGCAGATGAATTATGCACAAACCAGCGGGCTCGGTTTCCTGATGGCGCAAGCTGTGTTCGCGTCGATCCCGATCCTGATCGTCTACGTTATTTTCCAAAAGCAAATTGTCGGTGCAATGGCTGGAGCGGCAACGCGATGAAACGCGCTAGGCTATTATTCGCGCTCCTAACTGCGCTGTTGCTTGGTAGTTGCGATCGCCAGGACGAACGTACGACGCTGGTCATTCAGCGTTTCTTCGGCGAATGCGGGGCGGTCTATGGCAACAGCGTAGATGTTGCCAAGGCAGAAACCGAATGCGGCATAGTGACGACCATTCTCAATCGTTTTGCGGCAGAAAATCCTGACATCAATGTAAAGGTAAATGTTGTTGCCTGGCCAGGTTACCCGCAGTTGGCGGCACAGATTGCCGCTGGCGATCCGCCGGACTTGGTCACGATGCACCAATCGGTGATTTCGGATTATCAGGCACGAGGCCTACTGTCGCCTATCGACGATTTGATGAAAGAGGCCCGGATAGATCCTGCCGCATTGACACTTGCAGGACAGCGTGGGGCCGTGAAAGACGGCCGCTATTTCGCCTTGCCGTGGGATACCATTGGTCGCCTATGGCATATCAATACCGATCTGATGGCAAAAGCTGGACTGATGGCGAATGGCAAGCCAGTGCTACCCGCGTCGCCGGAGCAGTTGATTGCTCATGCGCGAAAGTTCAAAGCAGCAACTGGCAAGCCGTATCTCATTCAAGCGCAGGTGAGCGCGCCGGATTATCTGGTGGCCAACCTCTACACTTATTTGTTGGCGCAGGATGCCGATATTTTTCCCGACAGCCGCCACATCCGCCTTAACACACCGCAGGCGCGCGAAATCATTTCAATGTACCGAACGTTGAATACAGAACAGCTGACGGCGACTGGTCAGGATTTTCCTGGCGCTACCGCGAGTTTTACCAACGGGCAGGGTGGCATTTTCCCGACCGGTACTTGGATGATCGGTCCCTATGAGGAAGCATCGAAGTTGGCAGGGTCAAAATTGCGTGGCTATGCCGTGCTCCCCTTCCCCACGATATGGGGCAAGAGCGCGGCGTTCGTCGATGGTCATGCATGGGTAGTACCTACCGACAATCGCCCGGCCGCTGAGCGTCAAGCGATTGCGCGGTTTTTGGGCTTCATCACGCAGTATAACAAAGACTGGGTACGAACCGGACATCTGCCCGCTTTCCGGGCCGTGCTCGACGCGCCGTCATTTACCGCCCAGCCGCACCGCAGCGACATTGCCGCGATGGCAGCAACTGGGCAGCAGCTACCCGGCTATGTTCAACGCCAATCGGCAATTCAGGGGCTGATCGGTGAGGAGTTGGAGGCAGCGGTGACTGGCATAAAACCGGTCGATGCGGCCTTGGCTGACGCAGAGCGACGAGTAAACGAATTGCTCGCCCAAATGTAGCAATTCAGCCTGCGAACGGTATTTCGGGGATGCCGCTAACCCCTGGTCTGAACGAGAATAAACCCCCGGCGTTGGGTTGGCCGAGAAATTCCGCAGCCGATAGATCGCGCGATGCCGAAGTGATAAACGCTTGGTCCATTTTATCGCCCCCAAAGGCAATGCTCGTCGGGCGTTGGACGGGCACCGGTACTGCCATCAGTAGTCGGCCGTCAGGCGAAAACCGTCGAACGCACCAGCCATCCCAAAACGCAATCCATAGGCAATCCTCGGCATCGACGGTCATGCCATCGGGATAACCATCCTCATGCTTGAACTGAAGCAAAACCCGGCGGTTGGTGGCCTTTCCCTGGTCATCAAGATCGAATGCATACACACGCTGCACCGCGCTGTCGGTATGATACATCGTCCGGCCATCGACACTGAAAGCAGGCCCATTGGTCACCCGGTAACCCGTGTCAATTAACGTAATGCTTAGGTCCAAATCGACCCGGTAAAGCGAACCACTAGCGGCCTGTTCCGCATGGTCCATAGTCCCCGCCCAAAAGCGGCCCCTGCGGTCTATCTTGCCATCGTTGAAACGATTGCCCGGCAAGCTAACTTCTGGATTTTCGATGGACATAACGTTGAATGACGCGTCAATTGACAGAAGGCCATTATAGCCTGCTCCAATATATCCGCCCGATGCGCGGGGAATGATTGAGCAAATATTCTCGCTTGTCGAATGATGAACCAGTCCATTCGCCTCGCTCCAGCGGAAAACGCGCCTTGCATTGATGTCTACCCACAAAAGGCATTGCTCGCGCTCAACCCAGCACGGACCTTCGCCAAGAATGGCGCGAACATCGGCAAGGCATTCCATCTATCTAATTCTTTCCGCATCCGCGATGAGCAGCATTACATCGGTGATCAGCGCGGCCATCGCTGCCTTGGCTTCGCTTGGCCGCCGGTTGGCGATGGCATCAAGTACCGCGCGGTGCTGCGGCAAACTTGCCGTGCGGCCCTTGAACCGGTTGGTAAAGCGAATCGAGGTGCGCAGTGCTGTTGCAACCACGTCGCGAAATTGAGCGTAAAACGGATTTGCCGAAGCCTGCAAGATCGCAATGTGAAATGCGATATCGGCCTCAAGGGGATCATCCTCATCGCGCTCAGCAGCTGCCATCCGGTCATAGCCTGCCTCGATCGCGGTCAGGCCTTCGGGGGTA
>JBKJLZ010000225.1:0-3625 GCA_046596705.1 Sphingorhabdus sp.
GCCAAATGAGCAGGCGTATTGGAATAGCCCATTATCTTTACGCCGTGTTTCTCGACGATCCGGTCGGGAACGCTGCCCTCGACATTGCCGCCTTGCGCGACTGCAAGGTCAAACAGCACGCTTCCGGGTTTCATGCTGGCGATCTGCGCGTCACTTACTAATCGCGGTGCCGCACGTCCGGGTATCAACGCCGTGGTTATAACGATGTCCTGCTTTGCGATATGTGCCGAGACCAGTTCGGCCTGTGCAGCTTTATACTCATCCGACATTTCGGTTGCATAACCGCCAGCCCCCTCGCCTTCGATACCCGCCACATTTTCAACAAAAATCGCCTTGGCACCAAGGCTTTCGATCTGCTCCTTGGTCGCCGAACGCACGTCGGTGGCCGAAACCTGGGCACCCAAGCGCCGCGCGGTAGCAATCGCCTGAAGGCCCGCAACGCCTACACCCATGATAAATACCCGTGCCGCCGAAACCGTGCCCGCTGCTGTCATCATCATCGGAAACGCTCGACCATATGTCGCGCCGGCGTCAATAACGGCCTTATACCCCGACAAGTTGGACTGTGACGACAAGATGTCCATTGATTGCGCGCGCGTGATGCGCGGCATGAATTCCATCGCCAACGCCTCGACACCAGCCTTTGCATAATCCTCTATCCGCGCACGTTGGCCAAACGGGTCCAGCGCCGCGACGACCCAAGCGCCTTTGGCGGCTCCGGACAGTGCCCTTACGTCAGGCCCCTGCACTCCCATCACAATGTCCGCGCCGTTGACGGTCGCATCCGCCGAACCAACGCTCGCGCCTGCGGCGGCATATTCCGCGTCGCTCACGGATGCCAAAAGCCCCGCCCCCGCCTCAATCGCGACTTCGGCACCAAGCCCTATAAATTTCTTAACCGTCTCAGGCGAAGCAGCGACGCGCGTTTCGCCAACGGCAGTTTCCTTCAGAACAGCGATTTTCACGCGCGCGATGCGATAATCAAAACAACTATCGCTGTAACAATAACCGTCGTTATCGTTCCCCACTTCAACATCGACATGAAGCCAGCATAGGTTTCTTTTGCCGAGGTGATATCCTGTTGCTCGCCCAATATAGCCTCCATGTGCAAATTAATTCTGCCGACCCTTAACCCTAGTGGTTCCATTGCTCAAGCATCGCTCGCAAGAAATTTTCATCTGCTTAATCGCCTCTTTACTCATTTTCGTTACCACAACTTCGGTAAGCGCTGCGAATTGTAGCAGGGTGGAGATTGAATGGACGAACGCGAAACCCGATTGTTGATGCTTGTTGATGACGAGCCCGCGCAGTGTCGGCTGGTGGCGGCTATCGCGTCGCGTGCTGGCTGGCGGACGATTTTTGCGCGTGATGCAGAGACAGCGATTGCAATGTTGGGCACACAAGACGGAATGATGCTCGACGCAATCTTGCTCGACCAGTGGGTTCCGGGTTCCGATTCGGCAGCGCTGATACTGGAATTGAAAGCAAGACGCCCTGCGCTTCCAATATTATTGATGACAGCGATCGGTTCGAACGAAAGCGCGATCGAGGCGATGCGTGCCGGGGCATCGGATTACATCATTAAGCCGGTCGGAGCCGAACGCCTTATTGCGGCGCTCAGCATGGCGACAGACAAAAGTAAGGATTTCGGCGAGCTTCATCCGCTAACCGAAAAAATCTCACAGCCACTGGCATTCGAAGAGATTATCGGTTCTGCTCCGGCATTCCGAAACGCACTGGCGATTGCCGCCAAAGCCGCGCGCAGTCGCGCGCCAGTTTTTATTGAGGGTGAACCGGGTGTCGGCAAAGAGGTAGTCGCAGACGCCATCCACGCGGCCAGCCCGCGGTCAAAGCAGCCGTTGTTAAAGGTAAATTGCGGCGCCATCGCGCCAAACCTTTTGGAGTCGGTATTATTCGGTCACGAAAAAGATGCCTTTGCTGGTGCTTTCGATCGCCGCGTCGGCATATTGCAGCAGGCCGAGGGCGGAACGGTATTTCTCGATGAGGTAGATCATCTGCCACGTGAAACGCAGGTCAGGCTGGTCCGCTTGCTCGCACAGAATGAAATTCAGCCGCTGGGCGCATCGCATAGCTATCGCATCGACGTCCGCTTGCTATCCGCGTGCAACAGCAACATCGCGGACAAGCTGGCAACAGGCGAATTTCGCGAAGACTTATTTTATCGACTGAACGTCGTTCAACTGACTATCCCGCCATTGCGCGAGCGAATTAGCGACATTCCAGCACTCGCCCGGCATTTTCTGGGTCGTATAGCAAACCAGCCCGGTTTGCGCAGCTTTGGCATCACCGACGAGGCGCTGACAATGTTGCGCGGATATAGCTGGCCCGGCAATGTGCGCCAGCTGCAAAGCGCCCTGTTCCGCGCAGCAGTACTGTGCGATCGCGACGCCCTGACCCCCGACGAATTCCCGCAAATAGCCGCAGCCGTAGGGATTCCTGGCTTTGGCGGATCAACAGGTGCTGGAAGCAACGATGGAATCGGTGTTACGCTTTACGAAGACGACGGAAATCTAAGACCACTGGAAGAAATCGAAGCCGATGTAATCCGGCTCGCAATCGGACATTATCGAGGCCGAATGACCGAAGTCGCTCGGCGGTTGGGCATAGGCCGCTCAACTCTGTACCGCAAATTGGCCGATCTTGGCATAAGCGAAGCCGCCTAGTTTTTGCCCATGATTGCCGTGGTGATCCAATAGCCCGCTAGTGATGCCGATCCGGTCAAAAACGTACCCCACATAATGTCGAGCACGGTCACTTTGATGCTCCAGACCTTCATCGTGGCATGATTGGTCAGATCATAAGTCATATAGCAAAAGAAGCCGAGCAGCGCCCCCCAAAGCAGCGCGGTCTGCCACTTACCCGAATGCAGTGCGGGTCCCACTGCAAAAACCAACATTCCCAATATGTACAGCACGTAAAAGACGATCGCGGGCCCCATGCGGAAGCCACCCTTCATCATCAGTTCGCCAATTTCGGGCTGATAGAGCCGGGTGTACATCGTCCTCAGCCACACGCTGTCGATCAGCGCGAACGCTATCCCGGTGGCAATGTAAGCGACGACATATTTAGCGATCATGCGGCTCTCCCGATTGATAAAGGAACATTTACCCTCACGCCGCGCCTGTCAACGCCGCATCGCGCAGCCCGCGCCAGACGTGGATGGCTTGGACCGTCTCGGGAACGTCGTGAACCCGGACGATATGCGCTCCCTGTTCGACGGCTTTCATAGCCAAGAAAACCGAACCACCAAGCCTCTCGTCGACAGTCGCCTCGTTCGACAGCGCGCCGATCATACGTTTGCGGCTAGCACCGAAAAGGATCGGACAACCAATCGCATGGAAAATCGCGAGATTATTAATGATTGCCAGATTGTTGGTAAGGGATTTGCCGAAGCCAATGCCCGGATCGACGAGAATTTTGTCGCGCGCTATGCCGGCTGCCTCAACGACATTTACCCGTTCCTCCAGCCAGTCGAACACATCGGTAACAACGTCGCTATAATCTCCACCCTTATGCGGGTCGCTCGATTGGCTTGGTGCATGCATCAGAACCACTGGGACACCAGTGGCTTTGGCAATCTCGATGGATCGGTCATCAAAAAGCA
>JBKJLZ010000115.1:0-3033 GCA_046596705.1 Sphingorhabdus sp.
AGCGCAACAATTTGGGGCTTGTCCTCAAGCCCTGCCCCATAATCGGCAAGTTCGTCACACACCGTCTGCCACGCCAACACCGGATCGTCCTGAGTCGCGTCGATCAGATGGATGAGAATTTGGCAGCGTTCAATATGTCCCAGAAAACGGTCGCCAATGCCAACGCCATCAGCCGCGCCTGCAATCAGCCCAGGAATATCGGCAAGCACGAACTCGCGCGATTTATGGCTGACCACGCCGAGTTGCGGACGGATCGTGGTGAAAGGATAGGCCCCAACCTTGGCCTTAGTATTCGATACCTGATTGATGAAGGTCGACTTACCCGCATTTGGCATGCCGACAAGCCCTGCATCGGCGAGTAGCTTCAGCCGCAGCCAGACATACATTTCTTCATAAGGCCAGCCTGGCCCGTGCTGCGTCGGTGCACGATTGGTGGAGGTTTTGTAACTGGCATTACCCCGCCCGCCATCGCCACCTTTCAAAAACACGACCCGCTGTCCGACTTCGGTGAGGTCGAGCAGCAGGCTGCGTTCTTCATCGTCGGCCAGCACCTGCGTTCCCACCGGCAATTTAATGACGAGGTCTTCGCCATAGGCGCCGTGCCGGTCGCGTCCCATGCCCTGAATCCCGCGCTGCGCTTTAAAATGCTGGGCATAGCGGAAATCGATGAGGGTATTGAGGCCCGCAACGGCTTCAAATATGATATTGCCACCCTTGCCGCCATTGCCGCCGTCTGGCCCGCCATACTGAACATATTTTTCGCGCCGGAAACTGACGGCGCCGGGGCCGCCCGCACCCGAGCGGATGAAGATTTTTGCTTGATCTAGAAAATGCATGGCCGCCCCATAGGCGAGGATGTCGGTTTTGGCCAGTGGTTGCGCCAACGGCATCCCAGCTTTGCCACTATTTGCGACGTTGACGAGGATACAGAAATTAATGATCAGCAATCGGGTTGCTGGAAAGCAGATCGCTGTGCCTGTTTAACCTGATTGAGAAAATCTTCTGTTCAGTCGGTACAAAGTTCTGCATTTACCAGCTTGTTTGTAAACTTTGTCGGTGGTGAATGCGGTTATTTTTGTCATGTGTAGCGCTTTTGATACTTGCCGCTTGCAGCAAGGGTGAGGAAAAACGTGAGCGACCGACGCCGCTGGTTACCGTCGAAGCGGTCGCGCTACATAATTTTGTCGATCGCTATGTTGCCATAGGTACCGCGAATGCGAATGAGCAAGTCTCGGTGCGAGCCCCTGTAACCGAGCGGATAACTCAGCTGGGGTTTTCAGACGGGTCGTTTGTGACGAAGGGTCAAATGCTGGCCGTTTTGGCACAGGGCCAGGAAACCGCATCGCTCGCAAGTGCCAACGCGCGTTCTCGTGAGGCCGAGCAGCAGCTTGCCCGCGTGGCAGAACTGAAACGCCGTGGCTTTGCAACTAATGCCAGCCTAGACACCCAAACGGCGGTTGCGGCAGCGGCGCGCGGCGCCGCTGGTGAAGCAAGTGCATCGGTTGCCGACCGGGTTATTCGTGCGCCATTCTCCGGTCAGGTTTCGCTCAGGCGGATTTCGGTTGGCGCGGTGGTCTCCGCTGGCGATGAAATTGCAGTTATCAGCGATATTGGCTCTATCAAGCTCGACTTCAGTATCCCGGAAACCATGCTGGCCGGCGTTCAGGTTGGGCAGGCAGTCACCGCTACCGCCGCCGCATTTCCCGATATTGAATCGGCCGGCAGGGTCCAAGCTATTGATCCGGTGGTCAATCCACAAACCCGTACTGCGACCTTGCGCGCCATTCTGCCTAACCGCGGCGGCAGGTTGAAACCGGGCATGCTGATGAGTGTCAGCCTCGATTCGCGAGCGCGATCATCGGTTGCCGTTCCCGAACTTGCCTTGGTGCGCGAAGGCGACAGCAGCTTTGTTTATGTCATCGGTAAAGACAACAAGGCGAAACGCTTGCCGGTAGAGACTGGCGGACGGGACGGCAATCTGGTTGAAATAACCTCCGGCTTAGAAGCCGGCGACCGAATTGTGACCGAAGGTGTTGTTAAGCTGACTGACGGTGCGAGCGTTCGCACTGGCAAGCAAGGCGTACCGCCCCGAACAAAGCCTGCAGGTTGATATTGCTGTCAAATGACGCTGTCTGATCTTTCAGTCCGCAGGCCGGTTTTCGCATCGGTTATCGCAATTCTTATGACGTTGGTCGGCATCGTCGGTTTCCTCAATTTGCCTGTGCGCGAATATCCCGATACCGAGCCGCCGATTATATCGGTGGGTACCAGCTATACCGGTGCGGCCGCCAGCGTTGTCGAAACGCGGGTGACGCAAGTGTTGGAGAACGCGCTTGCTGGTGTTGAAGGGATCCAGACTATTACCTCGCGGTCACGCGACGGCAGTTCTGACATTACCATCGAATTTGCGCCGGGGCGCACGGTTGACAGTGCCGCAAACGATGTCCGTGACCGGGTGGGAGGCGTTGCCGACGATTTGCCAGAGGAGGTTTTGGCGCCCGAAGTGCGTAAGGTCGACGCTGATGCATTCCCTATATTGTTCCTCGTGGTGTCGAAACCTGGCTGGTCAAGACTTGAATTGAGCGACTATGTAGATCGCAATTTGGCGGACCGCTTCTCTGCACTTGACGGCGTTGCGCGCGTGTTTATCGGCGGTGAAGCGCGACCATCCATGCGGGTATGGCTAAAGCCCGACCGACTTGCAGCGCTGGGCCTAACTCCGGCTGATATTGAAACCGCCCTCAGGACGCAAAATGTCGAATTGCCAGCAGGCAGACTCGAATCCGCCGACCAAAATGTAACGCTGCGCGTCAATCGGCCGTTCGCGACTTCCGACGAGTTCGCGCAGCTAGTGGTGTCACGTGGCGAAGATGGCTATCTGGTCAGGCTAGGTGACGTGGCCCGCGTCGAAAACGGCGCTGAAAATCCTTACTCCGCGTTCCGGCTTAATGGCGCTCCGGCACTTGGCATGGGTATTGTCCGACAATCAGGTGCCAACACATTGTCAGTCGCGGACGGTGCAAAGAAGTTAGC
>JBKJLZ010000178.1:0-4926 GCA_046596705.1 Sphingorhabdus sp.
ATCTCCCATGAATATCCATGAATATCAGGCCAAGGAACTGCTGGCGAAATTCGGCGTTGCCGTACCCAAGGGCATTGCCGCACTGAGCATTGAAGGAGCCGTTGATGCTGCAAAGCAACTGCCCGGCCCGCTTTATGTGGTGAAGTCGCAGATTCATGCGGGTGGCCGTGGCAAAGGCAAGTTCAAGGAACTGGGCCCAGATGCAAAGGGCGGCGTACGTTTGGCGCATAGCCTTGACGATGTCCGTATCGCTGCAACAGAAATGTTAGGCAACACGCTCGTCACGATCCAAACCGGCGATGCAGGCAAACAGGTCAATCGGCTCTACATCACCGACGGCGCCGACATTAAGCAGGAGTTCTATCTCGCATTGCTCGTTGACAGAGCCACAAGCAAAATCGCTGTTGTGGCGTCGACCGAAGGCGGCATGGACATCGAAACCGTCGCACATGATACGCCCGAGAAAATTCACACAATCACCATCGACCCTGCGACTGGCATCATGCCGCATCATGGGCGTTCGGTGGCAGCGACTTTGGGTCTGACTGGCGATCTCGCCAAGCAGGCGCAAACTGTACTCGCTGGCCTTTACGCTGCGTTCATCGGCACCGATGCCGAGCAGATCGAGATTAACCCGCTTGCGGTCTGCAAAGGCGCGAACGGTGATGAGTTGCTCGTGCTCGACGCCAAGGTCGCTTTCGACGGCAATGCTATGTTCCGCCACAAGGATCTGGCCGAGTTGCGTGATCTAACCGAAGAAGATCCTGCCGAAGTCGAGGCGTCCGAATATGACCTCGCTTATATCAAGCTCGACGGCAATATCGGCTGTATGGTCAATGGCGCTGGCCTTGCAATGGCGACGATGGATATCATCAAGCTGAATGGCGAGTTCCCAGCCAACTTCCTCGACGTCGGCGGCGGCGCATCGAAGGAAAAGGTGACGGCGGCGTTCAAGATCATCCTGAAAGACCCTGCGGTAAAGGGCATTCTCGTCAACATCTTTGGCGGCATCATGAAATGCGACATCATCGCCGACGGCATTGTCGCGGCGGCAAAGGAAGTTAACCTGTCCGTGCCGTTGGTTGTGCGGCTCGAAGGTACGAACGTCCAGCAGGGCAAGGATATTCTCGCCAATTCGGGATTACCCATTGTGTCGGCCAATGACTTGGGCGACGCCGCCCAGAAGATCGTCGCCGAAGTTCGCAGGGCGGCTTAATGCAGCTATGGATTGCGTCTGCTTTTGCTATCTGCGCGGGCTTTGCTACTCCAGCCTATGCCGCAGATGAAGCTGTATTGCTTCAATATCAGTATAGCCAAGAAGCCGGCACTTGTGACATCAACCTCAATAACGGCATAAAAATACAATTCGCTAGTGTTTTCGCTCATGTAACAGGCCAAACTGTGCTTGAAGATATCGCTATTTTTGTAGTTCCCACTGAACAAAAATTTGAGTTTAATTCCATAGTAGACATCGCCTATTACAATAAGCGGTGGCCTGCGAAGGCTGTTAAGTTCACAAAGGGAATTGCATACTTCGCGACGAGCATGGTGGTCTTGGAAAAATTTTGGGCGAGCGGTATGGATACCAATTTTCAGATCATCCGGCGCCATGGAGAAAGCGGCGCCGGCGCGGTGGCATTCGCATTGCCAGATCACGGGCGATTAAATGCAAGAAATGCGATCAGTAAGGGCGTGACCTGCATCGAAGAAGCGCGCGCAGCCGATTAAGACTGATACACACAGCGCTTGACGTTCACGTAAACGTCAAGCATAGGCACAGCAGATTTGGCGAGCATCCACTCGCCTTGAGTCGGTAGAAGAGGACAAACGCATGAAAATCATCGTCGCCGTCAAACGGGTCATCGATTATAACGTGAAGCCGCGGGTAAAGCCCGATGGCACCGGTGTTGATCTGGCCAACGTCAAAATGAGCATGAACCCGTTCGACGAAATCGCCGTTGAGGAAGCGCTTCGCTTGCGCGAAAAGGGTGTGGCGACCGAGGTAATTGCGGTTTCGGTTGGTCCTGAAAAGGCGCAGGAAACGCTCCGCACCGCACTTGCTATGGGCGCCGACCGAGCGATCCTGGTGGTGGCCGAAGATGTCGAGCCTTTGGGCGTTGCCAAACTTCTTGCCAAGATCATGGACGAAGAACAGCCGGGCCTTGTGATTCTGGGCAAGCAGGCAATTGACGATGATAGCAACCAGACCGGGCAGATGCTCGCTGCATTGACCGGCCGTCCGCAAGGTACCTTTGCTTCCAAGGTCGAAGTGTCGGGCGACAGCGTCGGCGTGACCCGCGAAGTCGATGGCGGTTCTGAAACCGTGTCGCTCAAGACCCCCGCAATCGTCACGACAGACCTGCGGCTTAACGAACCGCGTTATGCTTCGCTGCCGAATATCATGAAGGCGAAGAGCAAGCCGATGGCGATGAAAACTCCAGCCGATTACGGCGTAGACGTTGCTCCTCGGCTCAAAACTCTGAAAGTCAGCGAACCGCCTGTACGGAGCGCCGGTATCAAGGTAGCTGACGTTGATGCGCTGGTTGCGAAACTTAAGGAATTGGGAGTGGCAGCATGAGCGTCCTCGTTTTTGTAGAGCATGATAATACGTCAATGAAAGACGCGACATTGGCCGCTGTCACCGCCGCTGGAAAGTTGGGCGAAGTCCATGCTCTGGTCGTTGGTGCCGGTTGTGGTGCTGTGGCAGAAGCAGCAGCCAAAATCGCTGGCGTAACCAAGGTCCATGTTGCCGATGACGGTGCTTATGCGAACCAGCTTGCGGAAAATGTCGCGCCGCTGATTGCCGGTATGGCCGACCATCATGACGCGTTCGTCTTTCCTGCCACCAGCCACGGCAAAAACATCGCTCCACGCGTTGCGGCATTGCTTGACGTAATGCAGATTTCGGACATTCTCAGCGTCGAAAGCGCCGATACCTTCACCCGGCCGATCTATGCGGGCAATGCGATTGCCACAGTGCAGTCATCCGACGCAAAGAAGGTCATCACCGTTCGCGGTACTGCCTTTACCAAAGCCGAAGCTACCGGCGGATCGGCAAGCATCGAGGCCGTCTCGGGCGGCAGCGATGCTGGTCTCTCGAGCTTTGTCTCCGCCGAAATTGCCAAGCAGGAACGCCCTGAATTGACCAGTGCGAAGATCATCGTCTCCGGCGGTCGCGCCTTAAAAGATGCCGAGACCTTCGCAGCGACAATCCTGCCCCTCGCCGACAAACTCGGCGCGGGCGTCGGCGCATCGCGTGCAGCGGTCGATGCTGGCTATGTCCCCAATGACTACCAGGTCGGCCAAACCGGCAAGATCGTCGCACCAGAAGTCTATATCGCCGTTGGCATCTCTGGCGCGATCCAGCATCTCGCAGGCATGAAAGACAGCAAGATCATCGTCGCAATCAACAAGGACGAGGATGCACCGATATTTCAGGTGGCTGATATCGGGTTGGTGGGCGATTTGTTTACGGTGGTGCCCGAACTTGTGAGCAAGCTTTAAGCCAGCGACGCGGTGGCATCTGACCATCCCGGAGTAACAGATCTAGGCGGAGCGCCGTTCAGGGCTGACGCGCGCGGATATGCTCGTCACGTTGAGGGCGAAAATGGCGTGGACGAGACGCCCGTTAAGCATGGGCGCTCACTTATCTTGGCGAGCGTCGCGCGCGACGCTCGGCTTGACAAGAAGTTTCTGCTGCTGCTCTTGTTGTCAGCGGCAATCGCAACGCTCGGATTATTGCAAGACTCGCCCGCTGTTGTCATTGGCGCAATGCTGGTATCGCCGTTGCTCGGTCCGATCATGGGCATCGGTTTCGGTCTTGCAACTCTTGAAAGCAGCCTGATAAAGCGTTCGCTGGTGACGCTTGCTGCAGGCATGGCTGTGGCAATTCTTGTTGGGGTGCTGATCGTATGGTTGTCGCCTATACAGGACGTAACCTCAGAACTCCGAGGCCGAACTCAACCAACCTTGCTCGATCTGGGGGTTGCCGTTGTTGGCGGCATTGCGGGGGTTTACGCGATTATGCGCAAGCTATCCGGCGTGATGGTCGGGGTCGCAATCGCCACTGCGCTGGTTCCGCCTCTGTCGACTGTGGGTTTCGGATTGGCCACAGGCCGGTTCGATTTTGCCTTGGGCGCTGCTCTGCTATTTCTGACCAACACACTGGCCATTGCCTTTGCCGCGACAATCGTCGCCCGTCTGAACCGTTTCGGACCATCGCTCACACCACAGCATACAGCATTGCAGGTAGTTGGCATCGTTGTGACGCTTGGCATACTCTCTATTCCACTCGCATTATCACTAAATAGCATTGCCCGCGAGGTACGCGCGCGCTCGACAGTACAAGGCGAACTCACGCGTCTGATTGGCGACGCCGGTCGGGTCGATACTTTGAATGTCCGCATGGACGGTGAGGTTGTGGCAGTTGACGGGGTGGTGCTGATCGATCAGTATAAACCGCGTCTTAACGTGCAACTGTCGGCATCTGTTCGCCAGCAACTGAACCGCAATATCCGCGTCAGCATTGCGCAACTCAAACAGCAAAGTAACGCCGACGAGCAGCTTGAGGAAAGAATTAGCCGCCGCGTTGCCGCGCTTGAACAGCGCGATGACGAAGAGCGCAGGGTTCTTACGGGGCTAACGGTCGGTAACCTTATCAAGCGCGAACAGATATTCGTCGACGGACAAGCCCGCCGGGTCATTCTCCAGCGCAACCGTGAAGCAGAGGGCGACGAGGTTACGACCGCGATTGATGGCATCGTCGAGCAAGTGCAGGCCGCGTATCCGCAATGGTTGGTTCAGGAAATGCCAACCACCTAAGCTGTGCTTTGATGTTAAGGCGCTCGCAACTCTGCTTGCGCTGCCCAGCCAAATAACCCATGGCGCGCTCATGACCACGGTCGAAATTACCGCCACCCTCAATTA
>JBKJLZ010000065.1:0-6957 GCA_046596705.1 Sphingorhabdus sp.
TTGCATCGGCGCAGTCATGAACCGCGCAGATAATACACCGCGCTCACTGAGAACCGCTTTCGCTGTCGTTCCCGCTGGTTCCAGCTCTGCCAAATTCGGCAATGCAAGAGATGCCAATCCCTCACTTTCCTTTATTTGCCCTATGGCATCATCGTCAGTGGCTTGTGTTACCGCCACCGGATCGTGCAGCGGCTCGGCAACGACATTGGTTGCGAACTGGATGGAAGGTGCTGTGTCGTTGTTCAATTTAGCAAGATTCGCCTGAACTTTGGTATTGGTGGGCTCCTTGGCCAGCGCCGTTTCAAAGTAACGTTGCGCAAGGTCAGCTCTGCCTAACCGGTCATAAGCAACGGCCAAACCATTATAGGCATCGGCACTGTCTGGGTTCTGGCGAATTTCGGCACGAAACGATTCAATCGCCAGAGCTTCTAGTCCTGCACCCAATTGCGCCCGACCTCGCTGGAGCATTGATGCATCAGGAACGATTCGTGCCGAAGAAGATGACAACCGATATTCAGGCGCAATGGTGGCGTTTGACGCACATCCGGCAAGAAGCATCGACACACAGCTCGCCATCGTATATTTCTTCGCTAAGCACTTCATTTTATCATCCTCCCCCACTCATGGCGGGTAGCATTTCGCGGAGCACCCGGATAATCGCGGGCAGCATCAATACGCCAATCATGACCGGCAACATGCAAGCAACCAGCGGAATTGAAATCAGCACCGGTAAGCGGTGAGCCTTTTCTTCGGCACGCATCCGCCGTTTTTCCCGCATCTCTCCGGCATAAACCCGTAAAGTTTCGCCGACGCTTGATCCCAATTTATCCGATTGGATCAACAGCGTTGAAAACGACCTTATTTCGGTAACCTGAGTACGCGTCGCCATGTTACGCAACGCTTCCTCCCTTGTAGAGCCTGCACGCAGCTCAAGTGTTACAACTGAGAGCATTTGCGATACCAATGGGTGCGAATGAAGCATTTCCCTACCGACCCGGTCAAACGCTGCTTCCATGCCAAGGCCTGCCTCTACACAAACCAGCATGAGATCAAGACTGTCGGGGAAGCCATTGATAATTGCTTCGCGCCGTCGGTCGGCTTTTGCCGAGATAAACAAATTGGGAGCGTAAAGCCCGAACAAGGCCAATCCAACGCCTAAAAAGTAGAGCTTGAAGACCGAAATCTGGCTACCGGTCAAAAAGACCAATCCAACTGCAATTGTGGGGAGCAGCACTAGCATCATTAGCCGGATTGCGGTGAATAATTTTGGCGCGCTTGGCGAAGTATAGCCAGCGGCAATCAGCTTGGCTCGAAGCGTGTCGCCTTTCGTGTCGACCAGCGAAACGCCGGATTTTTCGATGAAATCGGTGAGTTTCTGCCAGCCGCTATTGATAGATTCGCCGCGTAAGCTGATTGAATTTGCCATAGTGACCCGATCGCCTCGCACCTCGTCCAATCGAGCGCGGGTTGCGGCCCGCCGTCCTACGGCATTAGAAACCAGCATCACCATCGCCACAACGATGATGAATACCAGTGCCAACAAGGCAAGCCGCAAAGGGCCGCTAAGGGTTAAGCCACCAAACATCTCACACTTTCAGATCCACCATCCGGCGAATTGTAAAAAAGCCGATGAAATACAGGACTACCAAGCCAACAAAACCCGGCACAAAAATCGGGTCTTGCGCCACATCCAGATAAAAGGCTGGGTTCACCAGGAATAATCCAGAGAACGTAAGAATTGGAAGCGCCGTCAACATGACACCGGTCATGCGCCCTTCGGAACTTAGCGCACGTACTTTCATGTACATGCTGGCACGTTCTCGAATGACCGCCGCAAGATTGGCCAAAATTTCTGCTAGATTCCCTCCCGTTTCATTCTGAACCGAAAGCGAAACCACGAACATTTGGATGTCTTCTAAACCCCAACGATCTGCCATTGACTGCAGAGCATCTCTCAAGTCGGCGCCATAGGCGACCTCATCCATCACCAGCCCGAACTCCGATCCAATTGGATCTTCCATTTCTTTGGTCAACAGATCAAGTGCCGACGCGACGGGATGGCCAGACCGCAGACCGCGGATAAAGATGTCGAGCGCCACCGGAAATTGCTCCTGCATCTTCTTTGTGCGTTTCGATGCCATCCGCGAGAGGATCATCAGCGGTATACCTAGTCCAACGCTCAGCCCTAACACGATCGCCATTTGGATAACGCCAAAGTTCAACGTGTAACCCGTGACTGCCGCACCGATGATGATAAGTACCGCAATGAGCGCTGAGCCAAGAGCCATCGCTAACATAATCTGTTGCGCTGGCATCGCGACACCGCTGGCGATTACCGATTGCTGGATGCTTTGCAGCATTCTGCTAAGGATGCCGATGCCGCTGGCAAATTTCATTGGCTGCGATTTTCGAAGCTTCGATGTGACGATCTCTCGATCCAGCCCGCCTTCAATCATCCGCATGCGTTTGTTGACTGCCGAAGTTCCCTTCGATCGTCGCCGCCAAGCTGAAATACCGAATTCCGCAATGATGAATACTGACACGAAAATCAGTATCAGAACAATCAGCCGGACAATAGTTGGGTTCATCAGTCGATCTTCCTATCCGGACGGAATAAGTCTGGTGCCAGATTGATGCCGTGCGACGACAGTTCGTCCAATAGCTTGGGCCGTATGCCTGTTGCTTCGAAATGGCCGATAACCTGATTATTGTCATCGCGCCCCTGCATCTTAAACCGAAAGATTTCCTGCATGGTGACAACTTCGCCTTCCATGCCGACAATCTCGGAAAGACTGAGCAACCGGCGGCGACCATCCGAGAGACGCCCGATCTGAACCACAACGTGCAATGCGGATGCAATTTGCGCGCGGGCTGAGCGTGGGGAGATTTCGATACCGCTCATACCGATCATCTGTTCCAGCCGCGACAGCGCATCGCGGGCGGTGTTGGCATGCACCGTCGTCATCGAGCCATCGTGACCGGTGTTCATTGCCTGTAGCATGTCAAATGCTTCACCAGCCCGCACTTCTCCAACGATGATACGGTCGGGCCGCATACGCAGCGCGTTCTTTACAAGCTCCCGCTGGCCAATTTCGCCTTTGCCCTCGATATTGGCTGGCCGAGTTTCAAGCCGTGCAACATGGATTTGCTGTAATTGCAGCTCGGCGGAATCTTCGATCGTCACAATACGTTCGCGCTCGTCGATAAATGACGACATGGCGTTCAGCAGAGTTGTCTTGCCTGACCCGGTACCACCTGAAATCAGCACGTTGCGCCGTGCCTGCACGATACCGCGCAGAACCTCTGCAATGGCATCCGGAACACTGCCAAATTCCGACAGCTTTGCCATGCTGATTGGAATTTTTGCAAACTTACGAATGGACAGTAGCGACCCATCGACGGCAAGCGGGGGAACGATCGCATTGACGCGCGAACCATCAGGAAGCCGGGCATCGACAAAAGGAGAGCTTTCATCAACCCGCCTGCCAACCGCGCTCACGATCTTCTGGATGATACGCAACAAATGGCGCTCATCCTTGAAACGGGTATCAACACGCTCTAAAATACCGCCGCGTTCTACAAAAACCACATCATGGCCGTTGACCAGGATGTCGGTGATCGAGTGATCCTGCAATAATGGCTCCAACGGACCGAGGCCTAGCAGCTCATCCAATATATCTGCGACCAACCGCCGCCGCTCTTCCTGATTGAGCGCATGTTTTTGTAGCGCAAGTTGCTCATGCACCAGCTCGCCGATTTCGGTTTCGATCTGTGGACGAGTCATTTTTTCGAGCGCCGATAGGTTGATCAAGTCGAGCAGGCGGCGGTGCAGTTCGACCTTCAGATTGATATAGTCATGCGAATCCGTCCGTTGATCATTGGCGACCTCTGATACAACAGCTGTCTTTTTCGCCGCGTCGTCACCTTTTTTGATTTGCCACATGGTTTACCCTCCCGCCCCAAGCCGCGGAAGGAATCGGGCAATATCACCGACGATTTTACTCTTTGCCCTGATTTGCTGGATGAGCACGCCCTGATCGTGCGCCGCACGGACCAGCGGATAATCATTATGGATGCTGAGATCGACCGGATGGCCCAATGCCTGCGACGCGGATTCCAGGTCGATAGCGCGGAACAGCCGCTTTTCAACGCGATTGGCAACAATGCTAATATGGTCGCCGCTAATACCCTGGTTTTGCAACAGTTGAAGTTGGCGCTTCGCTTGGCGCAGGCTGGCAACTGACAGTTCAACGATCAGGAAAATTGCAGTCGAACGTGCCACCAGCGACAAAGTCCAGTTGGTCCAGTTCGTTGGCAGGTCGAGTACGACATAATCATATTCGGCACGCGCCAGTTCGATAATCCTTAATATCTGGTCGGCATTCACCGCCTCAATCGGCATCATCTCAGAAGGCGCGGCAAGCACGTGCAATCCTTCGGGCGTTGTCGAAACGACCGAGCGCAACAGATCGCCATCGATACGCGAGCCAGCCACGAGCAAATCGGCAATCGACAATTGATTGGAGAGACCCAGATAGGAGGCCGCGTCGCCGAATTGCAAATCAAGATCAAACACGCACACACCGCGTCCTGTGCTGCGCGCCGCCAGTTCACTCGCAAGATGGGTCGCGACCGTGGTCGCCCCTACGCCCCCTATGCTTTTCATGATCGTGATCAGTTGGCCCTGCCGAACGTCCGACGAGATTGCAGACTGCAGCTCAGTGGAGATTTCTTTTAAGATTTCGACCAGCTCGGCATGCGGCAAAGGCAGGCCGACAACATCACGCACACCTTGTTTCAGCAAAGTCCGCACCAGCGCCAAATTTGGTTCACGCACCGCTGCAATGACGGGTAATTGCGGATAGAGTTCGCGTACGGCAGAGAGCCGTTCCAGCGATTCAGGCCGGTTGGGAGAAACCTCCAAAACCAATATGCTGGCGCTTGCCAAGGCTTGGCCCGGGATTTCCTGATCGTTGGCCAGAGTATGCAGCAAGATCGGCAAGTTGCCGGTCTCCACCGCGTCCAACTGCGCGGCAGTCATCTCGGCTTCGGACAAGACGAGGAGCACCGAATGCTGATCGAGATCCAAAACCCAGTCCTCCGGTAAAGCGTGTAAATTGTCGGAAAAGCCCATGTTCATATTACCTAATTTGAAACCGATCCGGAGCCGTCTTCCATGGTCAGGGACGCGCGAAAGTCAGGCAAAGAAATCTCGCCGCCGAATAGCTGCAGCAGGATCGGCCTAAACGACAAGTTGCGTATACTGATAGTAACCAGCGGCGTGACGTCCGAGGCAAAGGGGTCACCAGCATAACCAAGACCCGAATAACCATATTCAACGATAACATTATTCTTTGCGATGGCCGGGTACATGGCGCTCATCCGATCCACTATTCTTGAAAAGGGTGCTGTTGTAGTATTTACCGGAGTGCCAAGCGCGGGGCAGGTTTCACCGGTATTGCAGCTACAACTAAGCGCGCTCGTCGGGTCCGTTGCGCTGGCTAATTTACAAACTGCACCACCGAATGCAGAACGCGGTACAGGTGTTCCCTGCAAAAGACCTCCATCGACGGAAAAACTGAATGTGTCCAATCCAGGTGCCACAATATCCGTCACCACGGCATAGCGCACGCCCATTTGAGTTGCCTTCTCGGCCTGATTCCATGTCCACATCAGCCGACCGACATCGATAATGCCAAGCAGGAATGCCAATAGCAGAGGCAGAACCAATGCAAATTCCGCGGCCGGACCGCCATCATCTGCGGTCCAAAATCCTTTTACCCTAGCGATCATACGCCCATCACCGCAGCTTGAGATTGCGAGCGCAGGGTGAATGTATCGCTGCTAATCAAACCAAACATGCCGAAGAGGCTTCGATACACGATGGTGGCGCTTACCGTGACCTTGGGCGCTCCAATTGCAACATCCTTATATATTCCGGTATAAGTTCCCGTGGTATCGCAGGTTGCGCTGACGACGATTGTCGTGGCATCGGTCCAATTTACAATACGTGGAATTCCCCCATCCGCCACAATTCCAGTACGTGTGACATTGCGTGTCTCACGTTCAACGTTTGCGGAAGGAGCACAGCTCGGATATTCTTCAAAAGACCGGCGAGCAGCGTATCTCGCCCCATCGCGTACCGCTTTAG
Source organism: Sphingorhabdus sp. (assembly GCA_046596705.1). Taxonomy (GTDB): domain Bacteria; phylum Pseudomonadota; class Alphaproteobacteria; order Sphingomonadales; family Sphingomonadaceae; genus Sphingorhabdus_B. The sequence goes on from JBKJLZ010000065.1 coordinate 6,152, forward strand.
AGAGCACATGTTCTTGAAGAAAATAATTCCCCACTTCGAATGACCCAAACATGAGGACCATAACAAGTGGCGTCACCAAAGCCATTTCCACCGCTGCGGCGCCGCGATTGCATGCGATTAAACGAGATAGGAGAAAATTCTTCATATTCTATTCTATCAAATACGGCGCATCGCGCCGTTCCGTGCCGCCGCCTGTATTGCCACCGCGCAACGTATTCTCCCTGATAATTTCAGTATAAATTTCGCTTTTGTCAGATACTCCGCTGCGTTCAAAGGCGGGTTCGACCAGGAACAGATCCACCCATTGCGCGATGGGCACATCTGTTTCACGTCCCTTCAGGTTGTTCGCAGTACAATTGATTACGGCTGCCGTTATCTGCCGACGATCCAGAGTATCATCGGTAGGCACAACCCCGGTGGCTGGACTCATCGCGGACGAGCATTGCGGCGAACCGCGCTTGTTGCCGCCTGCTGCAGATGCCGAACCGAGATAGCCAGGAAATCCATTTTCTGCTTGCTTGGCTTCCCAACGATAGACCTGATACCGTGTAACGGTGTTGGGATCATATCCCGCTGCAGTCATTTCGCTGCGCCAAGTTGCATCGGTCCAGCCAAAGTTTGAACGGAAATACGCAGCGCGGTCCCACACGCCATTGCCAAACCGGCCCGTTCCGCAGCTGCTAAAACCTGAATTTGCGTGGCATATGTCCCTCGGATGGCCCATAACCGTGGGCGTGACACCAACGGCAAGAGCCGCATCGGTCGTCGGGAAATAACGTGTGCCAGCAGCTGTGGGATAGCTCCAT
>JBKJLZ010000103.1:0-2751 GCA_046596705.1 Sphingorhabdus sp.
CGGCAGCGGCCTGTCGGGCGTGCTCTATGTGCTCGACGAGCCCAGCATCGGCCTTCACCAGAAGGACAATGACCGCCTGCTCGCCACGCTGCGCCGCCTGCGCGATCTCGGCAATACTGTCATCGTCGTCGAACATGACGAGGACGCGATCCGCACCGCCGACTGGGTGGTCGACCTTGGCCCCGGCGCTGGCGTCCACGGTGGTACGGTGATGGCTGAGGGGACGCTCAAGCAAATCCTGAAAGCCACGGGCAGCCTGACCGCCGATTATCTCAACGGCACCCGCGAAATCGCGGTCCCCAAGACGCGGCGCAAGGGCAACAAGAAGAAGCTCACCGTCCACAACGCCCGCGCCAACAACCTGAAAAACGTCACCGCGTCCATACCGCTCGGCACGTTCACCTGCATCACCGGCGTATCGGGTTCGGGCAAGTCGAGCTTCACCATCGACACGCTCTACGCCTCGGCGGCGCGCTCCTTAAACGGCGCGCGAGTGATCGCGGGCGCGCATGACAAGATCACTGGCCTCGAACATTGCGACAAGGTGATCGACATCGACCAGTCGCCCATCGGCCGCACGCCGCGCAGCAACCCCGCGACCTACACCGGCGCGTTCACCAACATCCGCGACTGGTTCGCGCAGCTGCCCGAAAGCGCGGCGCGCGGGTACAAGCCCGGGCGTTTTTCGTTCAACGTCAAGGGCGGCCGCTGCGAAACATGCAGCGGCGACGGCCTGATCAAGATCGAAATGCACTTCCTGCCCGACGTCTATGTGACGTGCGAGGAATGCAATGGCCGCCGCTACAACCGCGAAACGCTGGAGGTCAAATGGAAGGGGCTTAGCATCGCCGATGTGCTCGACATGACGGTCGAGGACGCGGTCGAGGTGTTCAAGGCCGTCCCCCCGATCCGCGACAAAATGGCGATGCTGGCCGAGGTCGGCCTGGGCTATGTCAAGGTCGGGCAGCAGGCAACGACATTATCTGGCGGCGAAGCGCAACGCGTCAAACTCGCCAAGGAACTGAGTCGCCGCTCAACCGGCCAAACGCTCTATATATTGGACGAGCCCACCACAGGCCTGCATTTCGAGGACGTCCGCAAATTACTTGAGGTTCTCCACCGCCTGGTAGAACAGGGCAACAGCGTAGTTGTGATCGAACATAATCTGGACGTTATTAAAACTGCGGACTGGGTGATCGATCTAGGTCCAGAGGGCGGCGTCAAAGGCGGAGAAATCGTAGCGGAGGGCACGCCTGAGCAAGTGGCAAAGGAACCGCGCAGCTACACCGGCCATTATCTGGCCCCGATGCTGGCAAAGGCTAAGGCTGCCTAGCGGATACTGTCCGCGTATCGAATTCGGCGAACACCGGGCCAACCCAATCGGGCAATGGCTTTGGGCGATGCGTCGCCAGGTCGACGAATACACTAACCAGATCTACTGTTGCGCGCAGATCATCGGACCCGTCTGCCCGATTTCCATGAATCTCGACCATCTGCGTCATACTGGTGCGCCCGATAGCCAGCGTCCGCGCCATAACTTCGATCATTTCATCCGGCATTATCGGCGCAAACCAAGTAACGGTCGCCTTCTTGACGTGGAATTCGACCTCCTCGTCGCCCGCTTTTTCGCGGAACTTCACTGCGCGCCAATATTCGGTAATCGCGATGTCGGCATAATCGAGATACCGCGCGTTGAATACAACACCCTGCGCATCGGTCTCCGACCAGCGAACGCGGAAAGCGTGATGAAAAGCGAATTCAGAACGGGGCATCTGTTGTATCCTATTTTGGTAAGCCTAATGCACAGATTTTGTTAATTAAATTTATTTAGACTGCACTTGTTGCCGCAAGAAGGCAAGAACGTCATTAAACTAAAAGGAAGTCCGAAATGGAATGGATGCTGATGCCGTTGAGCCGTTATGCGGAATTTTCTGGTAGGTCGGGTCGCAGGGAATACTGGATGTATTCGTTATTCCAGGCTATAGTTGTAGTCGGTTTCGCAATCGCGTTTTTTGCCATATTTGGATTAGAAGATAACTTTTCTAGTAACGGCGACGCTGTGTTCGGCCTTGTATTCGCAATTGTTGCGTATTTGCTTATCTTTCTTGTGCCCAGCATCTCGGTGACCGTGCGCCGTTTTCATGATCAAGGGCTTTCAGGATGGCTCTATTTTGTAAGCTTTATTCCTTATGTGGGCAGCATAATATTGATCGTGTTCATGTGCCTGCCGGGATCATCGGGTGCCAACAAATACGGCGATCCAATCTACTGAACCAGTGACGCGGTAGGATTCAGATCGCCTTTGACTGGCCGGGCGTATTGACGCCCATCGATTGCAGATATTTCTTCACATTGCGCGCAGCTTGGCGAAGACGATGCTCGTTTTCGACCATCGCGATGCGAACGAAGCCTTCGCCATCTTCGCCATAACCGACACCGGGTGCGACCGCGACCTTGGCATGGGTTAGCAATTGCTTGGAAAATTCCAAACTGCCGAGATGAGCCAATGCCGGCGGCAGCGGTGCCCAAGCGAACATCGATGCGCGGGGCGGCGGGATATCCCATCCCGAGCGGCCAAATGCTTCGACCAGAACGTCACGACGCTTGTGATAAAGCAGGCGGTTCTTCTCCACAATGTCCTGAGGACCGTTCAGCGCCGCGCAGGCGGCCGCCTGTATCGGCGTGAACGCGCCATAATCGAGATAGCTCTTCACCCGAGTCATCGCCGCGATCAATTGTCTGTTGCCGACC
>JBKJLZ010000168.1:0-2779 GCA_046596705.1 Sphingorhabdus sp.
GCGGTGATAACCCATAGCAATGCCGACCAGCTAAACGCCAAACTGACCCAGACATCGGGCATATCCAACTCGCTGGCAATGGCAGGCAATGCGGATTGCATGGCGGTGTTTCCAGCCGCGGCCACCAGCATGACAAGAAATAGCACTACAACCCGGCTATTGGGGATTGCTGGTACCGCGTTCACGACTTTTGCCAATCGTAGCTACGCGTTATCTCTGCAACGTGGAGGCTGTAATGCGAATACCAGCGCTCCCGTCCGGTATCGCGTATTGCCTTATGGTCTGAGTGGTCGCGCCATGCCTTTGCTGCATCGTCGCTTCTCCAATAGCTAACCGTAATGCCCAAACCACTGGCACCGCGCACTGACTCCATTCCAAGATAGCCCGGTTGTTGCGCCGCGAGCATATCCATGGCCGTCGCCGCTGCGGCGTAGCCGTCATCGTCGTCGTCAGTGCGCTGTGCGATGAAAATCACCGACATGCTGCCTTTGGGAAGCGTTACCATATAAGCCGCATAAGGGGATTTAATGTCGGAACGCAACGGGTGCGATTTAGTTTATTGCTTAATCCGGTTGCATAAACGTGTTCGATTTGCGAGTGCAAGCGCCTCGATATAAACAATTTCCGGGCATAACTTATGACATCATCATCGCTGGCCAAAGTGCAAATGCTGGACCGCGTCAAAGACCGGGTAGGCCGCTTTTTTGGCCCTTGGGGTGTGTTTTTCAAAGGTTTTGTCAAGCATCCGGTAATGGTCGGTTCGATTATTCCGTCGTCAGACCGAACTGTGAAAAAGATGCTTGAACCGGTCGATTGGGACAATATGAAGCTGTTCGTCGAGTATGGCCCAGGCATCGGCACATTTTGCCAGCCCGTACTTGATCGGATGCGACCTGACGCAACCCTGCTGGTTATAGACCTAAACGAAGATTTTATCGACTATCTACGCAAGTCCATCCGCGACAGCCGGTTCATTGCGGTGCACGGGTCAGCAGCCGATGTGAACGCGATTATTGCGCAATTCGGATTCAAGAACGCTGACTATATTCTGTCCGGATTGCCGTTCTCCACTTTACCAAATAATTTGGGGCCGATTATCGCCGAGGAAACTGCGAAAGCAATCCGGCCCGGCGGTGCGTTTCTGGTTTACCAGTTCCGTGCCCGCGCGCGCGACTTCATGGCTCCGCATTTCCGCCGTATCGACAAGGGTTTCGAAGCATGGAATATTTTGCCATGTCATTTATTCTGGGGTTGGAAGGACTAAAGCTTACGATCAAGGTTTCGGTAGAATTCCAAACTTGATCCGTCGTCCAATGCTGTAATCGACGGTATTGACCAGAAAATAGGCAAAGCCTGACTTGAACCGGCTCCAGTAACTATCGCGCCGTGTCAGCAGCTCGGGTGTTTGCGGTTCGGACTGCGCGACCAGATCGTCGACCACGGTGCGTATATGTGCTGCAAAATCGGCGTCGTCGATACGCAGCATGATCTCCAGATTGATAAACAAGCTGCGCACATCGAGATTAGCAGAGCCAATGTAGGTTACATCATCGATAACGAGCAATTTTGTGTGCAACAGCTTCGGGCTGAATTCGTAGATGCTGGCGTGGCGTTTCAGCAGGTAACGGTAGAGCAGCCGGGCTGCGCCGATTGTCGCGCCATTATCGGTCTTGCCGGCCATCACCAGACGCGATCCTGCATTGAGTCGTGTGACCTGCGCAATGCGGCGAAGCACGGTTTGCGAGGGCGAGAAATAGGCCGCGACGATATCAAGCCTTTTGGCGGATTGCAGCGTCTGCTTAAGCGCCAAGCCCCATGAAGACATCCGGTTGGTGGGCCCGCCAATCAGCCATTGTAGTTTTTTGCTGCGCGGCTTCCACGACTGGGTCAGATGCCGCATCTTGGCGAGCGAAATGCTGCCGTCGTGCGACAGGCGTTCCATTTCGTCGAAATAGCTGATCAGGCTGGCAACCTGGGTGCCTGATACGACAATACCCAGATCCTCCCAGCTATCGGCTTGGCTACCGAAATACTGGTCAGTGATATTGTAACCGCCGATGAGCGCATGGGCGTCGTCGGCAATGAGGATTTTCTGGTGGTTGCGGACGAAATATCGGAAGCCCCAACGCGAGCTGAAACAGTGATATTGTCCACCTGCTGACACCAGCGGGTCGAAAAAGGCGTGGGGTGTTTCAGCCGAACCAAAGCTGTCGATGCTGAGACGGACTGAAACCCCACGCAAAGCGGCTTGCGTAAGCGCTTCGACAATCCGCTCGCCGGTTGAGTCGGATCCAAACATGTAAAAAAACATCCGGATCGTGTCATTCGCGCCATCGATCAACGCTAGCAAGGCCTGCAAACGGTCGTCGGGCGCATGCACGAGATGCAGGTCATGGTCCGCGACGCGAAACTTCTTGCCCGGTATGGCCAATTCTTTCTTTTGCACTGCCATGCAGGTGACGTAGTGACCGAAGCCGAACGCCGCAAGCAGCGCAGGCGTTTTCGTTGACAATTCGGCCTGCGAACACTAGAGCGCGACAACTTTCCCAAAATTCTAAGAAGAATCAGGAGCCAGCATGGCACGCGTTACCGTTGAAGATTGCATTGACAAGGTTACCAACCGTTTCGACCTCGTATTGCTCGCCGCCGAACGTGCGCGCGAAATTTCGGGCGGTGCCGAGCTGACCATCGACCGCGACCGTGACAAAAACCCGGTTGTCGCGCTTCGCGAAATTGCCGAAGCAACCGTTCGTCCCGACCATTTGCAGGAAGGCGTTAT
>JBKJLZ010000239.1:0-6117 GCA_046596705.1 Sphingorhabdus sp.
GCGCGATTTCAGCGTCGCCCCGCAGGTCGACAAAAACCCAGGCGTCCAGACCATCTCGCCGATGCCTGTCGACCGCATGGGCGAACCCGGCCAGGGGTTAGAGAATGCAGGTCACCAGGTGCTGACCTACCACGACCTTGTGGCGCTCGATCGCAACCCCGATGTCCGCGCACCCGACCGCTCGCTCGATATCCACCTGACCGGCAATATGGAGCGTTTCATGTGGTCGTTTGACGGTATGAAAATGTCCGACCATCACGAACCGATCCCGTTCGTCGAAGGCGAGCGCGTTCGGATCAACCTCATCAACGATTCGATGATGAGTCACCCGATCCATCTGCACGGGCATTTCTTCGAGTTAGTCACTGGCAAAGGCGCTCATTCGCCGCGCAAGCATACCGTGCTTGTCCAGCCGGGCGGCACGGCGAGTTTCGACTTCACCGCCGATGCCATCGGCGACTGGGCATTCCACTGCCACATGCTTTATCATATGCACGCCGGGATGATGCGCGTTGTGAGCGTCCGTCCGCGCGGAGAGGCGGCATGAACCGCGCTGGTTTGCTCGTCGGAACCGCATTGGCTCTGGGGTTTGCCGCACCCGTGGCCGCGCAACACGGAGGGCATAGTCCGCCGCAAAGCCGAACGAAGCCTGCTATGCCGATAGCGCAGCCAGTCGCGACCCAATGCACGCCCGAGCATGCAAAAATGGGTCACTGCGTCGTCGGCGAGCCAGGCTCCGGTCAACCTAGTCCGGAGCCAGCGGCTGACACGGGTATGACGACACCGCCAGCCCAATCGTCATATGTTGACCCAGATTGTCCGCCCGAACACGCGCAAATGGGGCATTGTACGCCCAAGACTGCGGCGCCTGCGCAAAACAGCGCAACACAGGCCACACAAAGCGGAACCGATTTGCCGCCGGGCAATGCTCCGGCTCCGGCACCGCCCGACGACTGGTATGCTGATCGCATTTTTCCGGCAGCGGAAATGGCCCGTTCGCGCGACGAAATGATGAAGGAAAATGGTGCCCAAATGCTCGGCTTCGTTGCGTTCAACCTTGCCGAATATCAAGTCCGCAATGGCCGCGACGGGTTTCGCTGGGACGGCGAAGGCTGGTATGGCGGCGATATCAATCGGGTAACAATTAAGACCGAGGGTGAAGGCGCGTTTGGCGAGGGCGTCGAAGAGGCAGAGGTCCAGTTACTCTACAGCCGCGCCGTCGATCCCTATTTCAACGTTCAGGCCGGTATCCGCCAGGATTTGGGACCGGGACCGAAGCGCACCTATGCGACCGTCGGTTTCGAGGGACTTGCACCTTACTGGTTTGAAGTCGAAGGCGCGCTGTTCCTGTCGAACAAGGGCGATGTTCTTGGGCGGCTCGAAGGCTATTATGACCAGCGGATCACGCAGCGCCTCATCTTACAGCCGCGTGCTGAAGCGAATTTTGCGCTTCAAGATGTGCGCGCGACCGGAACCGGATCAGGGCTTTCCGATGTAGAACTCGGGCTTCGGTTACGCTATGAAGTCTTTAAGGAGTTTGCGCCTTATGTCGGCGTCGAGTGGGCGAGAAAAGTCGGAGACACGGCGCGCTTTGCCCGCGCTGCGGGGGAGGATGCAGACGTGACCAGCCTGGTTGCCGGAATTCGTTTCTGGTTTTAATGCGCAGCCGTACACGCCTCCACCTCGCGGCAAGCCGCATTCATAAATGGCTGGCGCTCATCATTGGGGCGCAATTGCTGATCTGGTTTGCCAGTGGCGTCATCATGAGCTTTCTGCCCATCGGAGAAGTCCGCGGCGAGCATTTGGTCGATCGCGAGAGCGTCATGCCAATTCCCGCGGGGACGGCATTAGCCACGCCAGAGCGAATTATTACTCAGCTAAGCTCGCCGGTTGAAGCGATGACCTGGCATATGCTCGATAATCGACCTGTAGCTGAGGTCACGACCGCGAAGGGCATCCGACTGTTTGATGCCGAAAGCGGAGCGGCGCTTCCGGCAGTTAACGCGGTGCGCGCCACCAATATCGCGCAGGCTGCCTGGAAGTCGGATGACAAGCCGCGTTCGACGGCCAGCATCGTTACCACCGAAAGCCCTGAATATCGCGGGGCACTTCCGGCGTGGCGCATCGCCTTTGCCGACTCTGAAGAAACCAGCGTTTTTGTCGCGACTGACACCGGACGCATCACCGCTGTTCGAAACGGCACTTGGCGGCTATATGACTTCTTCTGGAGTCTCCATATCATGGACTGGAAGAACCACGAGAACTTTAACAGCTGGTGGCTTTTGGCATTCGCAATAGGTGGACTCGTGCTCGGAATTGCGGGCACAGTTCTTCTTGTCATGCGCTGGCCGTTCCGGCGCAAGCGGCGTCTTGTATGAAGCTTTTTGCAGCCTGTTTCCTTGCGATCGCTCTGGTCTTTCGGGCGGCGCCACTATGTGCGTCGCCGGTTGCCGCCGACGCCGTCATGGCGATGTCCGATTGCGACGATTTGGCAGGTCATCATGGCGAAAAGCAGAATCAAAATGACGACGGCGCGGCTCGCGCTTGTCATGCTTGTGTATCCCCGCCAGTTGCAAGCGCCGTTTTCAATCATCCGATGCCGCCGACCATCATGCGGAATAACACAGTGATTACTAGATTTGCAGGAAGAATGGCCGAGCCCCCCACGCCACCTCCGCGCTTCGAAACCTGGAACAATCTTTCAATATTTTAATGGAGTAATATCATGAAAACGAAATATCTGCTGGGCGCACTCGCCCTTACCATGTCGACCGCCGCCTTTGCTGCCGAACCGGCACCAGCACCCCAAAAAGAATGCTGCTGCAAGAAGGACGAGAAAGGCAAGATGGCCTGTTGCAAGGACAAGGACGCCAAGTCCGGTGACGAGCATATAGGTCATGACATGGGCGGCATGGACCACAAATAAGTGAAGGGCGCGGGGGACAGCTATCTGCGTTCCCCCGCGCCTCCGGAAGAAAGGGTTAGAGTATGCGAAAACTTGTTTTGACGCTCGCGTTGGTAGCAACGCCTGTCATGGCGGCAAGCGAAGCCGTAATGCACCGCGACCCCGGTTGCGGCTGCTGCGAAAAATGGGCCGCTCAAGTGCGCCAGGCATTCGGGCGCTCGGTGCGTGTTGTCGATGATGCCAATCGCCCTGCGTTGCAGCGCAAGGTCGGGCTGCCTGCCCATCTTGCGTCCTGCCATACCGCGCTGATCGACGGCATGGCTTTCGAAGGGCATGTGCCGATCAAAGACATAAAGCGCGTGCTTGCGGCCAGGCCCAAAGGCGTTCGTGGTCTGGCAGTTGCAGGTATGCCTATCGGTTCGCCTGGCATGGAAGTTCGTGGGGTTGCGGCCGACCGTTATGAGGTGATCGCGTTCGGCACGTCAAAACCGGTAGTCTTTTCAAAGCAGTGAGTCAGTGAACAATAACACGACCACAGCGGCCGCGACTCCGCGCGTCATTACTCCCAAAAGCGAGCGCGCTAATTGGCCAAACGGTGGTCCATAAAAAATCGGATCATTTCACGGCTGGCATCCGGGCCGCGTGGTTCTGTATATGACCCACGTGCGCTGCCACCTGACCAGGCATGCCCGGCACCGTGAATTAGCCACTTCTCGAAAACCGCTATCCCGGCGTCGTTAAGTTGCACCGACTTGGTGTAACCCATGCCGTCGGCAGAATTTTCAGACGTAGTTAAATATTGCGCAGATGCTCCAGCCAGATCGAATTGCTCAAGAACATCATCAGCGTTTGCCGGATTGACAGTTCGATCTCGATCGCCGTGAAAAACAATGGCCGGGACTGGGCGATTTGATTTCGGCATGGTCACATGGCGCGCGCCCGTTTTCATGATCTTTAAAGCGCTCACTACATCCGTGGCGGCACCGCAGGATATTCCGGAGTGAATTCCGATTGCAGCAAACAGGTCGGGATAAGTCATACCCAACACCACCGCCATTGCGCCGCCCGCCGATAGTCCTGCCACGTACACTCGCTGTGTATCGATATTGTGATCGGCCATAACTTGTCGGGCAATTCCCGCAATCAGTCCAGGTTCGCCCTTGCCCTTTTGCTGATCCGCCGAATTAAACCAGTTCCAGCAGCCCATCGAGTTAGCGGACGAAGGTTGTGCTGGATATGCAACGACAAAGCCGAATTGCTCGGCCAGAATGTTCATTTGGGTACCAGCCGCGAAGTCGTCGGGCGTTTGCGTGCAGCCATGAAGCATTACAACCAGCGGCATCGGCGCGGTTGTGGAGCGAGACGGTATGAAGAGCTTGTAGGAGCGCTGACCGAGAGCGGACGTAAATTTCTTGGTTTGAAATTGTCCCTGCTCACTCGGGTCTTTTGGTTTGGTCTTTTGTGAGCCGTGGTCTTTTGCGGTTGCTGCAGCCGTTTCCGGTGCCCAATCCAACACTGTCGATGGAAGCTTAACCTGCTGCCATGGAGCGGCCTGAAAGTTGCGAGTTTGCACGTTTGCATCTTTCGATAGCAACCGCTGAATGAGCGCGGTTGCTTCGATGAGTTTGCCTGACCGTGTGAGATCGGTGGCTGCTTTCATGCCTTTCAGCGACAACTTCATCTCAACATTCCTTTGTGTGATGTGACAATTCTATTGTGCACTGCACCACAATTGTCTGGCAATAGATATGTTCCAGAGACGTCGGATTTCGATCCTTCGAATTACCGCATTCTGGTGACGGATATCACACTTGATCAGGAATTAATTAATACCCCACGGTAGATCGGATCTTCAAACGCCTGCCCCGCACCCATAGCCACACAAATGAGTGCGTCATCAGCAACTTGTGTCTGCAGTCCGGTGGTTTCCGCTATCGCTAAATCGATTCGGCTGAGCAGAGCGCCGCCACCGGTAATGGTAATGCCTTCATCAATAATGTCGGAGGATAGTTCCGGAGGGGTTTGCTCCAGTGCGTTCATCACCGCGCTTAGGATCTGTGATACTGGTTCGGCCAATGCTTCGGCAACCTCGGCCTCGGAGATTTGGATCTCAGCTGGCCGCCCATTTACAAGGTCACGCCCCTTAACGCTGATAATTTTACCGGTACCACTGGGCGGAGTTGCACAACCGATTGCAATTTTTACGCGCTCGGACGTCATTTCTCCGATCATCAGATTATGCTTGCGCCGAACGTATGATGATATTGCCTCGTCCATCTTGTCACCGCCCACGCGCACTGAATTGCTGTAAGCGATACCGCTTAGCGATAGTACCGCTACCTCTGTGGTTCCACCGCCGATGTCCACGACCATGGCACCTATTGGTTCGGTTACAGGCATTTTCGCGCCGATGGCGGCTGCCAAAGATTCCTCGATCAATTGAACCTGCGTTGCGCCAGCATTCGTGGCAGCGTCTCTAATTGCGCGACGTTCAACCATGGTCGAACTCGATGGGACGCAGATCACCACGTTATAGCGCCGGGGTAGTCGGCTTGGTCCGCCAAGTGCCTTGTTGATAAAATGTTTGATCATCTGCTCGGCAACTTCGATGTCGGCGATTACGCCGTCGCGCAGGGGGCGAATGGCCTGAATGTTGTTCGGAGTCTTGCCCATCATCAGCTTGGCTTCGTTGCCGACAACCTTGACGCGTCGAACCCCGTTTTTCGTTTCGAGCGCAACGACAGAAGGTTCGTTCAGAACAATCCCTTTGTCGCGGACATAAACGACGGTGTTAACGGTCCCCAGGTCGATTGCCATGTCATGCGCTGCGGACGAAAATTGACGAAAGAACTTCATGCTATGAAAAAATGCCTTTGGCCTGGGCCGAACTGAAATTTGGTCGAACGCCGTCCCCGCAGAAAGCTAAAGGGCGTCTGGATGCCGCGTGTCAGGGCAATAGTTGCGCCAGCCTGAACGAAGGGCAAAGATTCGTCTAAGCCGTGCATGTGAACGCCAAAGCGATTTCGGCAGTGACAGTCGTCCGAATTGCGCTATTCCGCAGTTAGTTTAAACTATTCGAAAAAACGCTTTTCTGCGTGGAGGCCCGACCGAGAATCGAACTCGGGTGCAAGGATTTGCAGTCCTCTGCGTCACCACTCCGCCATCGGGCCTCACTTTGCGGTGGAGGCGCGCTCTAGCCGCTACTATTTGGC
>JBKJLZ010000206.1:0-3498 GCA_046596705.1 Sphingorhabdus sp.
CGGACAATCATTGGCCTTCGATCTGCTTGGCGATATTTATACTATGCCGGTGTCGGGCGGCACGCCCACGCGGATTGCCGACGGACTTCCGTTCGAAACGCAGCCACGGTTTTCGCCGGACGGCCGACGTATTGCCTTTACCTCCGATCGGGGCGGTGGCGACAATATCTGGATTATGAACGTTGATGGCAGCGATAAGCGACAAATGAGCAAAGAGGATTTCCGCTTACTCAATCAGCCAAGCTGGAGCCCCGATGGTCGGTTTATTGCAGCGAAGAAACATTTTACCACTGGCCGTTCGCTGGGCACTGGCGAGGTATGGCTTTATCATGTGTCGGGCGGCGCTGGCGTGGTGCTGGTCAAGAAACCCAATGAGCAGCATCAAAAGGAACTCGGCGAACCGATCTTTGCGCCTGACGGAAAGCACATATACTATACGCGCAACGTGACCCCGGGGCCGATCTTCGAATATGCGCAAGATTCAAATGGTGATATTTTTAACATCGAACGTTACAATCTAGACGATGGAAAGATCGAAGCTGTCGTTACCGGAGCGGGAGGATCAGTGCGTCCAACGCCTTCCCCCGATGGCAAGAAAATCGCCTTTGTGCGCCGCGAGCGGACCAAATCGAAACTCTATGTAAAGGACTTTACCACCGGCGAAGAGCGCAAAATATACGATGCGCTTGATCAGGACGTTCAGGAAACCTGGGCAGTGACCGGGGTCTATCCCAATATGGACTGGTCGCCCGATTCGAAGAGCATTTATTTTTGGGCCGGCGGCAAAATCCGCAAGGTCGATTGGGCATCTGGCGCGGTTGCCGACATTCCGTTCCGCATATCCGACAGTCGCGGTGTGATCGACCCACCGCGTCCGGCCATTGAAGTCGCGCCCGCCGAGTTTCAAACGACAATGCCGCGCGGGGTCGCAACCTCGCCGGACGGCCGCGTCATTGTGTTCGAAACGATGGGCAAATTATGGACCAAGTCAGCAAGCGGCGGTTCGGCAAAACGACTAACCTCGGCGTCCGACGAGATGGAAGCCTATCCGTCGTGGTCACGTGATGGCAGATCAATAGTGTATGTCGCATGGACCGATAAAGGATTGGGCGAAATCCGGACGATTGGCGCAAGCGGCGGAACGGCGCGTAAAATCACCTCGCAAGCTGGACATTATGCTCGCCCACGCTTCTCGCCCGATGGCAAGACCATTGTATTCGAAAAGGTACAGGGTGGCGGTTTGACTTCGCCGCGTATGTCCGACGAACCCGGTGTTTACCGGATTTCCGCGGCCAGCGGTGCGGCCATTCGAGTTGCGACTGGCGTCGGCAACCCGCATTTCGGTAGCAGCAACGAGCGTATCTTTTTGACTGAAGCGGGGCAAAACAAGCGTCAGCTTGTCAGTACGGATCTTAACGGCGAAGCAAAGCGAAACCACGCAACCGGTGAACTCGCGACGACTTACGAAGTCTCCCCTGACGGAAATCATTTTGCTTTCCGCCAAAATTACGAAGCCTTTGTGATGCCGTTGATGCCGGGTACGCAGGAGGTCAGTGTTTCGCAAAGTGGCGGGCCATTGCCCGTGACCAAGGTCAGCAACGGTGGAGCCGATTACATCCATTGGAGCGGCAATGGCAGCATGCTGCACTGGGCCTTGGGACCTACGCTCTATTCGGCGCAAACCAACGGCCTTTTTCCAAATGCACCTTTGGCAAAAGATGCCAAGTCAGTTAAATTCGATCCGCCGAAAACTGGCGTATCGCTTGCAATGCCGATGAAATCGGATCGGCCTGCTGGTGCCATTGCGCTCACAGGGGCGCGGATAGTTACCATGTCGGACAAGAACGGCGGGATCATCGACAATGGCATCGTACTGATCGAAAATGACCGGATCAAAGCAGTTGGCAAGGCGGGCGAAGTGGCGATCCCGAACAATGTAAAAACGGTCGATGTCACCGGCAAGACGATCATCCCCGGCCTAGTTGATGCCCACGCCCATGGCCCGCACGGTGTCGACGAAATGACCCCGCAACAGAATTGGGTGAACATGCTTAATCTTGCGATGGGGGTTACCACACGACACGACCCGTCGAGCAGCGCCGCCACTGCTTTTCCCGCAATCGAAATGCAGCGTGCAGGGCTAATCGTCGGGCCGCGTTCTTTTTCCACCGGTGAAATAGTCTACGGGGCCAAAAATGCCGATGTTTATGCGCAGATCGACAGTCTCGACGACGCGCTCGCGCATGTCAGGCGATTAAAAGCGCAAGGCGCACACAGCGTCAAAAACTACAATCAGCCGCGCCGGGAGCAGCGCCAGCAGGTGGTCGCTGCCGCATTGCAGGAAAATATGCGCTCGGTTGCCGAAGGCGGCTCGCTGTTCGGCATGGACATGGCGCTGATCGCGGATGGTAACACAACGCTCGAACATAACGTGCCGCTGAGCGTGTTTTACGATGATGTCGTCCAGTTCTTTTCCAAGTCGAAGACCGGTTACACCCCGACCTTGGTGGTAACTTATGGCGGCCCAGCGGGTGACCCCTATTGGCGGTCGCATACCGATGTGTTCCGGCATCCGCTGCTGGCGAAACATCAACCGCCAGAAATTCTTGCGGCAAATAATGCCCGTCGCGAAATTGCGCCCGAAGAGGATTATGTCGATGACGACAGCGCACGCGAGGCGCACAAGCTGGCCAAGGCTGGCGTTCCCGTAGCAATCGGCGCGCATGGTCAAGAGGCCGGCATCGCAGCGCATTGGGAAATGTGGTCGTTCGTCCGCGGTGGCATGTCTCCGGTTGAGGCGCTGGCTGCAGGCACTATCGAATCCGCACGGTCACTCGGTTATGACAAGGATGTTGGTTCGCTGGAAGTTGGCAAGCTGGCAGATTTGGTCGTCCTCGATGCCGACCCGAGCATGGATATTCGTAACTCGGACAAAGTTGCCAAGGTGATGATCGGCGGGCGGCTTTATGATGCAGCTACGCTGAATGAAGAAGTGACGGGCACCAGAAAGCGCATGCCTTATTATTGGGAGTGACGGCCCTATTCGTCGGGCGACGCAAGTCTCTTTGCACGAGAGAAAAGCCCCGGGCTTGAAAACGGCTCAAACAATTCGTCGGCGCTTTCGGGATCGAGCACGGCGTTGTCGGCCAATGTCTTCTCGGCGTCGGTCAGTTCGGGTAATTCAAGCCGGACGAGCCTGCGGCCGTTACCCTGCTCGCCGTCTATAATCTCGCGCATTGACTTGCCCGCCGCCAAGAATGCAGCAACCTTTATCGTTGGAAGCCCACAATGCTCGGCAAGCAGCGATGCTCTGAGCGCTTTTATCGCAGCTGCGGCTCCGTCATTGCCGGGCCTGCGCGTGTCGATGAAGGTATCACATTCGCTGTCGAGGCCCATCGAACGGTTGTTCATATTGGCAGAGCCAATGCGTAATATTTCGTCATCGACAATCATCAGCTTGGCATGGACGTAAATTGCAATATCCGCCTTTGTGCGGGG
>JBKJLZ010000317.1:0-6540 GCA_046596705.1 Sphingorhabdus sp.
CATCTCCACATTGATAGCAGCAGATGAGCTGACAAGCGGACTAATTTCCGATGCCTGCGACCGACTGGCAGCAGCAAGCTGCGTCCCAGCCGAAATCGAATGGATCGAACCAGGCAAAGCGGTGGATATCGGTTTTGAAGGTAACTTCGCCAACGCACGCCTGGCACTTAAGCCAATGGAAACCAGCGTCGACATCGCGGTCCAATCAGCCGAAAACCGTCGCAAAATGTTACTTGTGTCCGACATGGATTCGACGATAATCACTGTCGAATGTATCGACGAACTCGCCGATTATGCAGGCATAAAGCCTGAAATCGCGGCGATCACCGAACGGGCTATGGCGGGAGAGCTTGATTTTGCCGACGCGTTGAAAGCCCGCGTCGCGTTGCTCGCTGGTTTGCACGAAGATGTCATAGCGCAATGTTTGGCCGAACGCGTTCACCCGATGGCGGGCGCCGAAACGCTCGTACGCACGATGGTTGATTGGGGCGCACATAGCGTTCTGGTATCGGGCGGCTTCTCCAGCTTTACTGGACCCGTCGCCAAAATGATCGGACTTTCCGAGGTGCATGCGAATGATCTGGAAATCGTTGACGGAAGGCTGACTGGGCAATTGATCGGCGATATCGTCGACGCCGAAAGGAAACGATCAGTGCTGGCCGCCGCAGCACAGGTAAGAGGCCTCGACATGAGTCAGGTTCTGGCGGTGGGTGATGGTGCTAATGATTTGCCGATGATCGCAGCGGCGGTTGATGGGCAGGGGCTTGGCGTGGCGTTTCACCCCAGGCCGTTGCTGGCGGCGGCGGCCAGCTTTTCTGTGCGTCATGGCGACCTGACCGCTTTGCTTTATGCACAAGGGGTAAAGCGGACGGAGTGGGCCATCTAAAACATTTGCGCCTCTGTTGCGCCGTGTTTCAATAAACTTCTATGATGAGCTTATCGGAAGTAAATATAGTGCCTTATAGTTGGGCTCCCACCGATTTGCATCTAATGTGGATGGTCGATGCTGATCACGGTGGAAGCCCTACCAGCCCGGACCAGGAGACTGGTATTTATTGAATACTATAATTTCTTACATTTTAGCAAGTATGGCTGAATCGTATACTAGACAATAGTATATCCGGAAGAAATTCATCAAGTTCATGGTTCCCGTTCAATTTACGACCGGCCGAGGCCACAACGATAAAAACCAACGAACTAATCTCCTCCATTGACGTTTACGCTAACGTAAAGTAGTGACGCTACTGCAACGTTGAGTCAGAGAGGTGTCGTGATGGAAAACATAATGCATAATAGCAAACGGGCCGATGCGACGATTGATACACCCGACGCGTTTAACCGGGAATCCTTCACGATATCTGACTTGTCGAGCGAGTTCGACGTTACTGCGCGGGCTCTGCGTTTTTATGAAGATCAGGGTTTGATATCACCCGAACGAATGGGGTTGGCTCGAATTTATTCAACGCGCGACCGGGCGCGTTTGGCTTGGATACTGCGCGCCAAGCGAGTCGGGTTTTCGCTCGCCGAAATTCGCGAGATGATCGATCTTTACGATCTGAACGACGGACGCAACATACAACGGCGGGTGACTATCGAAAAATGCCGCGACCGTGTTGGCTTGTTAAAGGCGCAGCGCGACGATATTGAAAGTGCCATCAAGGAGTTGACGGACTTTATCGCAACGGTTGAAAAGGTTGAGGCTTCCGAAACGAAAAGCGTTGCTGCTTAAGGTCGGTTTGGGACAGAATATAAAATTACCGTAGCCCTGAGCTTGTCGAGGGGCGCTTGTCGGATAAGCGTGCTTCGACAAGCTCAGCACTACGGTTTGATTTAACTGGAGCACGCCGGTAATTTAAAGATTTAAAAGGATAGACCATGCCTAGCTACAAAGCGCCTGTTCGTGACACGCAGTTCATTATTGATGAAGTTCTGGGCATCGAACGGTTTGCCAATCTGCCTGGCTTCGAAAACGCTTCACCCGACATGATCGAGGCAGTGTTGACCGAAGGCGGCAAGTTTGTGGAAAATGTTCTTTTCCCGTTAAACCAGAGTGGCGATTTGCAGGGCTGCACGCGGCATGCCGATGGTTCGGTGACAACGCCTGACGGTTTCAAAGAAGCGTATAATCAGTTTTGCGAAGCTGGTTGGGGAACGCTGTCGGGGCCTGAAGAATTTGGCGGGCAAGGTTTGCCACATCTGGTGTCCATGGCTTTTCAGGAATTTATGGCAGGCGCGAACTGCGCGTTCGGGATGTATCCCGGGCTGACCCATGGCGCGGTATCGGCGATCCTTGCCAAAGGTAGCGACGAGCAGAAAGCGAAATACGCACCGAACATGATCTCGGGCAAATGGGGCGGCACGATGAACTTGACCGAGCCGCATTGCGGAACCGATCTCGGGCTGATCCGCACCAAGGCTGTACCGAACGGTGATGGCAGTTATGCAGTTACGGGCATGAAGATTTTCATCTCGTCGGGCGAGCATGACCTGACCGAGAATATTATCCATCTGGTGCTGGCAAAGACCCCCGATGCGCCAGACAGTGTCAAGGGCATTTCGCTGTTTATCGTGCCGAAGTTCATGGTCAATGACGACGGTTCGCTGGGCGAACGCAACGCCGTGTCGTGCGGCTCGATCGAGCATAAGATGGGTATTCACGCCAATTCGACCTGCGTCATGAACTATGACGGCGCTACTGGCTACATGGTCGGCGAAGAGAATAAGGGTCTTGCCGCAATGTTCATCATGATGAACGTGGCGCGCCTGGGCGTTGGACAACAGGGTCTGGGCCTCGCCGAGGTCGCGTTCCAGAATGCTGTGCATTATGCTCATGACCGCCGTCAGGGCCGAGCGCTAACCGGGCCGAAGGATATGGACCAGAAGGCGGATACTTTGTTTGTCCACCCCGACGTCCGCCGGATGCTGCTCGATGCAAAAGCATATACAGAAGGTATGCGTGCGCTGTGCCTGTGGGGTGCATTGCAGGCCGACCTGACTCATGCCGCGCAGACCGAGGAGGAGCGGCAGATGGCCGATGACCTGCTATCGCTGTTGACGCCCGTAATTAAGGGTTACGGTACCGACAAGGGGTATGACGTCGCCACTAACGCTCAGCAGGTTTACGGCGGCCATGGCTATATCGGCGAGTGGGGCATGGAACAATATGTTCGCGATGCGCGAATTACGATGATCTACGAAGGTACAAACGGCATTCAGGCAATGGACCTTGTTGGGCGCAAGCTTGCACAAAATGGCGGGCGAGCGGTACAGGCGTTTTTCAAAGTGGTCGATGACGAATGCGCGGCGACAAAGGCTGGGCCGTTGGCCGACTTTGCCGGACGTCTGGAAAAAGCTAATGCGGAGCTAAAGGCGGCGACGATGTGGTTCATGCAGAACGGCATGGCCAACCCCGACAATATCGGCGCGGGTGCGCATCACTATATGCACATCATGGGAATCGTTGCTTTAGGCCTCCAATGGTTGCGCATGGCAGAAGCGTCACAGGCGGCACTCGATGCAGGAACGCAGAACAGGGCGTTCTATGAAACCAAGCTGGTTACCGCACGCTACTTTGCCGAGCGCTTCATGCCCGACGCGGGTTCGCTCCGCCGCAAAATCGAAGCGGGAAGCGAAGCGATCATGGCACTGTCGCCGGAGATGTTTGCGGCAGCTTAAGTAGTTGTGCTCCTGCGAAGGCAGGAGCGATGATAGGTGTGGCGCGACCCTTCCAGCACTCCTGCCTTCGCAGGAGAACGGGTTGGGCTTAGTAAGCTACCCTTTTGTCTCTCTGCTGTGCTCCTGCGGAGGCAGGAGCGTTGGCGGTGTAGCACGATATTTTCAGGACTCCTGCTTTCGCAGGAACGATCACTCCACCGGCAGGAAGTCGGGAACAGACAGGTAGCGCTCGCCTGTGTCGTAATTGAACCCGAGAACACGTGAACCGGCAGGCAGCTCGGGCAATTTCTGCGCAATCGCCGCCAGCGTTGCGCCTGACGATATGCCGACCAGCATTCCTTCTTCCCGTGCCGCACGGCGCGCCGCTTCCTTCGCGGTATCGGGGTCGATCTGAATTACGCCGTCGAGCAATGCGGTGTGGAGGTTCGCCGGGATGAACCCAGCGCCGATGCCCTGAATGGCATGCGGACCGGGTTGGCCGCCGCTGATGACCGGCGACAGCGTCGGTTCGACTGCAAACACTTTCATGTTGGGCCACGCTTTTTTTAGCACTTCCGCACATCCGGTAATGTGCCCCCCGGTGCCAACGCCAGTGATAAGCGCATCGATTGGCGTATCGGCGAAATCGGCCAGAATCTCCTGCGACGTAGTGCGAACGTGGACGTCGATGTTTGCGGCGTTTTCGAATTGCTGCGGCATCCATGCGCCCGCTGTACTGGCAACCAGTTCCATTGCGCGTTCAATAGCGCCCTTCATGCCCTTTTCACGCGGTGTTAAATCGAAGCTGGCGCCATAGGCAAGCATCAGCCGTCGCCGTTCGATTGACATCGACTCCGGCATCACGAGGACCAGCTTGTAGCCTTTGACCGCCGCAACCATAGCGAGACCAACGCCGGTATTGCCCGATGTCGGTTCAATAATTATGCCGCCGGGCTTCAAGCTGCCATCAGCTTCGGCTGCTTCGATCATCGCCAGCCCGATCCGGTCCTTGATCGAGCCACCAGGGTTCGAACGCTCGGACTTGATCCAGACCTCGGCATTCGGGAACATCCGGCTAAGCCGAATATGCGGCGTGTTGCCGATGGTTTCCAGGATCGATTGGGCTTTCATGGCAGTTTTTCCTTGAACTGGGGTTCGAATGTCCGGGCATTTTTGAGCTCTGGAAACAGCCATGCCCAAAGGCCTGTTACCATTATGGCACCAACACCGCCAAAAACAACTGCTCCTACGGGGCCAAGTAATGCTGCGGCAAAGCCCGATTGCAATTCGCCCAATTCGTTTGAAGCGGAAATTGCGAGGCCGGAAATCGAGCTGACTCGCCCGCGCTTATCGTCCGGTGTGTTGAGCTGTACCAGCGAAGATCGGACGAAAACCGACAGCATGTCAGCCGCCCCGAGGATGGCGAGCATCGAAAGAGCCACCCACATGGATGATGATAGCGTCACTGGACCAACCTGCGGGATACTACCTATACTAGGAATGTTAAACGTCCACCGCGCATCGCCGAAAACCTGGGCTCCTATTTCGTGCGACAATCCGAAGCCGATGGTAGCCAGCCCGAATACTACAACGGCCCAGAGCATTTTTGCGCCTACATTATGGCGGAGAGGCCATCCCGTAAGATATAACGCAACTAGTGCAGCGCCCAACGCAGGCGCCGCCCGCAAAAGACCTAAACCCTCAGCGCCGACGTGCAATATGTCGCGTGCATATACCGGAAGCAATGCCGTCGCTCCCGCCAAAAGAACCGCGAACAGATCGAGCGTGATCGCGCCAAGCAGGAACCGCTCGGACCAAGTATACCGCAACCCCTCGATCATCTGGTGCAAGGGCCGCCGCCGGTTTGCGTCTGCTGGCGGATGCACAGGCGGTATGAACGTCAGCGCCAGATTGGCGAGGCCGAGCAGTGCTGCCGCCGCCCAATAGGGCATAGCAGGGCTGTCGGCGTACATGAAGCCCGCCGCCGCCGGGCCTAGCACCGATGCCGACTGCCACGCAATCGAGCTCAATGCAATTGCGCGCGGCAGCGATTCCGGCGGTACCAGATTGGGCGCAATTGCGCTCATTGCCGGGCCGACAAACACCCGCGCCATGCCGTGGAGTGCAGCCATGACAAACAGGATCGGCAAATTGAGCATGTCGTTGAAGGTGAGCAAGCCGAGCGCCAACGCGACGCCCAAATCGATCATGTTGGCCAGCCGCGCCACGGTGCGCCGTTCGAAGCGATCAGCAGCCCATCCGGCAACCGGCGTCAGCACGAACAGCGGCACGAACTGCGCAAGCCCGAGCAGCCCCAGTTGAAACGCCGCGGCACCTGGCGACATGCCATAATCGCTGCGCGCGATGTCGTAGACTTGCCAACCGATGATGACGACCATCGACATCGTCGCGATGACCGCCACGAAACGCGAAATCCAGTAAGCGCGAAATGCGGGAAATGAAAAAGGATGCGGGCCGTTCATTGTGCAAGCGCCTATCCGTTCGGTCGCGTTCGCGCAACGCTCGTCGAAAAGCGGCTGGTAAAGTAGCGTGCCTATGTGCATCCTCCGAGTCATCAAGGGCAGGAGAGCCAGCATGAAACGCAGAACATTAATGATCGCTGCCTCGGTCGTGGCGCTCAGCGTGACCGGTGCTTGCAAAAAGGCTGATACCGATAGCGATAGCCAAACTGCTGCCGCCACGGCGACCGACAGCAGCGCCTGGGGAAATTACATCGAGACATTTCTCGAGGGCTATTTCAAAATCGCGCCGACGACCGCGGTGTACCAGGGCAAGCATGAGTTCGACGGGCAGTTACCCGACTGGAGCCCCGAAGGATTGACCGCAATGATCGGCTATCGAACGAAGGCGATCGCCGATGCCAAG
>JBKJLZ010000334.1:0-16389 GCA_046596705.1 Sphingorhabdus sp.
CCATCGCTATAGGGGCAATCTCAACATCCGCCGCGACGGCATTGATGTTGGGCGCCTGATGTCCGAATGTCGCAACATCGCCTTTTCTGCAGGTTCCGCCTGTGCCAGCGGTTCGGGGCGGCCAAGCCATGTCCTGCGCGCGATTGGCCTCACTGATGCTCAAGCCAAATCCTCGATCCGCTTGGGCTTCGGCCGCTATACAACGGTTGAAGAAATCGATATTGCCGCCGAAACTTTAAACCAGGCAGCCGAGGCGATGCTATGATAAAAGTTACTTTCATCGGCGCGGAAGGCGGCAACGAGCAGGTGATCGAGGCCAACGATGGCGATTGCCTGCTCGACGTCGCTCAAGCCGCTGGACAGCCACTGGAAGGCACCTGTGAAGGCCAGATGGCATGCTCGACTTGTCATGTGATAGTCGGCAAGGACTGGTTCGACAAACTCCCATGCGCCGGCGAAGATGAAGAAGACATGCTCGATCTTGCCAGCGGAGCACGACGGACTAGCCGCTTATCGTGCCAAATTACCTTAACGGCGGAACTGGATGGGATCATCGTCAACATTCCTGCCGAGAGCCGGAATATGCAGGGGCTATAGCAGCCTTCACTTCCCATTCACCAAAAAGCGCCTATATGGGTTTTGTCGGGTTCGCCCGACTATGGTGATAAATGGCGATGTGTAATAGATGCAGCGGACCCGGGGGCGGTACCCGGCAGCTCCACCAAAAACCCCGGACTTCGGGGCTATTGACGGGGCTGAACTAGGATCGACGTGTGTTCAAAGACATTGTTTTTGCCCGGCATGAATAAGCCGTGAAATGGTTCACAACCAATAGGTGCAAACGATAACGAAGCACTTGCTCTCGCAGCGTAATTTTGGGCCTCACGGTCTGAACTTACACTAAAAGAACGCGGCTGGACTGGCCGGGCAACAGAATAGTTACGGCGGCCCCGGAGGAGCCGAGCAACAGAATCCTCCGGATTAATCCACTCCCAAAGCTTGTTGATATTCTACGGCTTCGAGCATTTTCGCTGAAGCAAGAAACACTGCGCCGGTGCAAAGTGCAAAAAACACTTTGCCGATATTTCCCGGATATTGGGCCAGATATTCCTGGCCCCGCATCACCGCGCCCAGACCGAGCGCATAGGTGATAAGAAACACTTCAAATTTGGTTTTAATTTGGAACAAGCGGCCTAGTTTTTTCATACTTAATTAATAAGCAACTGTTGTGCCAGTTGCAGAAAACCGCGGCCTCGCTATTTTTATGGTTACCAAAGTGTAAAGATTTGCGACGTTATGCCAGCTCGCCAAGATTGCAGGCATCGAGCAATACAGCCCGTGCGGTTGTTACTTGCCTGACCAAAGCATCATCCGCCAATTGTCCTGGCGCAATGCATTCAGGCCAGTGCGCAGCGATCACTTCGGCGATCCGATCGAGTGTATTCTCGTCTGCCATAAATCTTGCATCGACGGTCGCAGGATCGGCAACCACGCGCAGCCGCAAACATGCTGGGCCGCCGCCATTCGCCATCGATTGCCGCACATCGACAGGCACCAGCTTGCGGATCGGACCATTGCCTGCAACCATCTCACTTAGCCAGCCCCATACAGCACCGTTCGCCTGCGCTTCGCTCGGCAGGATCAGGGCCATCCCGCCATCGGGTAGGGTCGCCAGCTGCGCGTTGAACAAGTAGCTTTGTATGGCATCGGCAAGTGACACGCGGTCTGCAGGAACCACGACGATTTCAGCTTCGGGCATTAGCGCCATTATTTTGGCATAGGTTTCGTGAGGGAATTCGAAGGCCTGCTCATGGGTGAATAGAACTCGCTCGTTAGCAACCGCCACGACGTCATTGTGAAATGCCCCCGCTGCAATGGCGATTTCCGACTGCTGCACGAACAGTGTCTTAGCGGGATCGAGTTGATGCGTACGTGCTACCGCTTTTGATGATTCAATGTGCTGCCTGGCAGGGAATGGCCCGCCCGCTTTGCCGTAAACAAAAATCTCAATGCCAGCCTCGCTGTGGGAGCGGCACAGTCGCATAAAATTCGCTGCCCCTTCATCGCCATAAGGCGGAGGTACGGCGTCATGGACGGCGAAATGCTGTTCGTCAGCGAAGGCGAGTTTTAGCTGTGCCAATGTGCCAGGCCATTCGTGGCTTCGATGTGCCATCGTAAGCAGATTAGCAGCGGATAGATGACATCGCCCATCGGCGGTATCGGGTGCGGGCGAGACGGTCGCGGCGTTGGCTGCCCACATTGCCGACGCCGAAAAAGCTGCCGCGCGGATATGCGGCTCGGCGCTCTCCATGTCCGTCGAGAGCCCCGCCAGCCAGGTCCGATTGGGTCGATCAAGCGGCATGAAAAAGCCCTGCGCCAGGCCAAGCCGCAAATTGGCCCGCATTTTCTCAACGCCTTGCAACGCCGCTGCCCTTGGTTGCGACACTTCACCGGCATTGCTGGACGAAGCGATATTGCCGAGGCTCAGTCCAGCATAATTATGGCTTGGACCGATAATGCCGTCGAAATTGATTTCAATCAGGGCCATGGTTTACCACCGCGCCACATGAGTGACCGTATCGCCAACTGTAACACCAAGGGCATTGGCGCAGACACGATCGATTGCGATGCCGCCGTCGCACGTATTGACCCAGCCATAAGCGGTCTTGAAATTTTCCATTCGACCGGAAGAGACCAACATTTTCTCCCCACCTGCATGGTCGCCGAGCATTTCGCTGATTTCGACCACGGCTGAATCCTTGGCTTCGCGGATACTCCTAATTTGGTCTGTGCGAGCCGTCATAGTTGGGCCGCCATCAAATATATCGACATAGTTTTCCCACGCGAAACCTTCATCCTCCAACATCCGCATCGCGGCGCGGCCCGATGGATGGGGCAGCCCGATAACATGGCGAGCGGCCTCGCTCAGCATCGCTATATAGACAGGGTGTTTGGGCATCAGATCGGCGATGAACTGGTTACCAAACTTTGCGTTGAACTCGTCGGCTTCTTGAAATGTCATGCCGAAAAACCGGCCTGCAACACCGTCCCAGAATGGCGATCCGCCCGCCTCGTCGATCACCCCGCGTAGCTCCGCCAAGGTTCGATCAGCAAAGCGTGCGCGGTGGTTGCGAATGAATATATAGCGACTGCGCGCAATCAATAGGCCCAACCCACCCGCGCGTTCGGCTGGATGAAGAAACAATCCGCCGACTTCGCTGGTACCTTCAAGATCGGTCGAAAGGTTCAATATATCGGCACGGAATGTCCGGTCGAGTTCGACGCTATGCTGCGTCAGCGCACCTATACGGTAGCTGTAGAACGGCCATTTTTGACCGACGCAGCCAAAAACCTGACACGTCCCGCGAACTTCATTGGTTTCGGTGTTTTGCAGAACGAAGACGTAAAGGTCATCGTTGATTGTGTCCTCGCTGCGCGAAAATCCGACAGCCGACTTTTCTAGTTTCGCAACCAGGGCCTTGCGGTCCGGCGGCAAGTTGGTGAAACCGCCCCCTGTGCGCTTTGCCATCTCATAGATCGGCTGCACATCGTCCATGTTGGCGGGGCGGATAATGAACGTCATAAACTTCCTTTTGCCGCGATGCGGAGAATGGTGAGGGCTGAAAGACGTGCGCGTTCGACAAGGCTTTCGGTGATAAGGAACTCGTCGGTGCTGTGAATACTGCCACCGCGAACACCCATCGTATCGACAACAGGCACGCCACATGCCGCAATATTGTTACCGTCGCAAACACCACCGGTCGAGCGCCAGTTCACATCGAGCCCCAGGTCGGCACCGCATTGTTTGACCAAATCAAACAGCTTTTGCGCGCCCGCATCGATAGGCTTTGGCGCTCGACCAAAACCGCCGTGCAGGTGCGCGCTAACCTGATGTTCCTGCTCGATTGCGGTGACTAAGTTTTTGATCTCAGCGTGAGCGAAAATTTCAAGATCGGGGCTATGTGGTCGCAGATTAACTCGCAGCACCGCATGATCGGGAACGACATTGTTAGGACTACCACCTTCAATCCGTGCCGGGTTGACCGAGAGTCCTTCGCGCGTGAGATTCTTTAGCCGCAACGCGAGGTCGGCAGCGGCAAGCAGCGCATTGCGGCCATCATCTGGATTGCGCCCGGCATGCGCACTTTTACCAGTAATAATGATTGAAAAATTACCGCTTCCCGCGCGCGCCCCTGCAAGCGTGCCGTCGGGTAGCGCGGGTTCATATGTAAGCGCCGCTAGCTTAGATTTGGCAAGTTGGGCAATTAACGGGGCGGATGACGGCGAGCCTACTTCCTCGTCACTGTTGATCATGACCTGATAGCCAACATGGCTAAATCCGGGGGTATGTTCGGCAGCAGATAAGGCAGAAAGCATGACAGCGATGCCGCCTTTCATATCAGCGACACCGGGACCGTTCAGCACACCGTCCGCAAGCCATTTCTGTTCCTGAAACGAATGATCACTGGCGAATACGGTGTCCATATGGCCAGTAAACAGCAGTTGTGTTGGCGCTGTGGGGCGGACAGTAAGAACAAGGTGGCGGCCATGCTCGACAGTCTCTATCACGCCTTCGGCGCGTACACGCTCGACAGGAACAGGTGAAACAAGCTCCAAGTCGCCCGGTAATATGGCGAAGCCATCAGCCAACAATCCAGCGGTTGTGGCAAGGCCAGCGAGATTGCCCGAACCGCTGTTAACCGCAGCCCAATCCTGCACTTGGGCGAGCATCGGATCATGCTCAATGCGTTCGAGCGCGGCGGTCTCTTTGGGTAAAAGCGATTGCATCGCCGACCTTTAGCGAGGGTCGTCCGGCTTTGCCACCCCTGCATCAATCGTGCGCGCCATTGCCAACCATTCGGTCAGTTGGAGCGTCTCCGGGCGCCTGTCGGCCGCAATGCCGGTGGTTGCCAAGGCGTCCAGTCCGCCGGGTATGGCTTTCAGGCTTTGCCTCAGCATTTTGCGACGTTGCCCAAAGGCAGCGCCCGTCAGTTTTTCCAATGTTGCCATGCTGACGCCATCTGGCTCGGTTGCCGGAATTATATTCACCACCGCCGACATCACCTTCGGCGGCGGGGTGAAGGCGGAGCGGTGCACCGGCATTGCGATTCTGGCCTTGGCGCGCCACTGGGCAAGGATCGCCAGTCGACCAAAAGCATTGGTTCCGGTGGCAGCTACAATCCGCTCGGCAACCTCGCGTTGAAACATCAGCGTCAGCGATTGCCATGCCGGCGGCCAGCTTTCACCACTCAGCCAGCCGACTGCGAGCGCGGTGCCGACATTGTAAGGCAGGTTGGAAACGATATGGAAAGGCGCTCCGATTTCAGCGGCGGGGTCGATTTTCATTGCATCAGCGTCAATCACGCGAAGCTTTCCAGGGAAAGCTTCCGCCAATTCAGCCAGTGCGGGTAAACAGCGGCGGTCGCGTTCGACGGCGGTTACATTGGCACCGGCACGCAGCAATGCGCGCGTCAGCCCGCCGGGGCCCGGGCCGACTTCATAAACATGCTCGCCCTTCAAATCGCCCGGTATCGCGGCGATTTTGTCGAGCAATTGTTCGTCAAAAAGAAAGTTCTGGCCCAGCGCTTTGCTGGCCGCAAGATTATGCCGCTTTATGACATCGCGCAGCGGCGGCAGGTCAGGCTGGTTCATGCTGCCAAGTCGGCAGCCATGCGATTGAGCGCCGCCATTTCGGCCATTTTAATCGCCGCAATCATCGAATTGGGCATCGCTTTGTTTTGCCCAGCAATGTCAAATGCAGTGCCATGATCAGGCGAAGTCCGCACCACGGGTAGGCCAAGCGTTATATTGACAGCTTCATGAAAATAGAGCGTTTTCAATGGAATGAGGGCCTGGTCGTGATATGCACAAAGCGCTGCATCATATTGCGAGCGTGCTTCGGTGTGAAACATAGTGTCGGCGGGCAACGGACCGATCACGTCAAAACCTTCGCTTCGGATTTGAGTGATAGCGGGACCGAAAATATCTATTTCTTCGCGTCCCATATGACCGGATTCACCAGCATGTGGGTTAAATCCAGCGACCGCCAGCCTTGGCTTTTCGATACCAAAATTGCGCTGTAAGCCCTTGGCAGTCGCACGTAACCGCTGGCGTATTAACCGCGCGTCCAGCGTTCCGGCAACCTCCGCCAACGGGATATGCGTAGTCATCGGCACAACGCGTAAATCAGGCCCAGCGAGCATCATCACCGCATTATTCCTAGATACGCCGCAGCGTTCGGCAATAAACTCGGTTTGGCCGGGGTGGGTGAAACCAACAGCATAAAGCTGTGTTTTTGATACCGGGCCTGTAACCAATGCGGCGGCACTGTCGGCGCGTGCGAAGCCGATTGCCATTTCTAGCGCCTGATATGCGCATTGTGCTCCATCGAGGTCTGGCACGCCTGGCACTACGGAGGTGCAACTGTGCAACTGCACAACGGGCAGTGCGTTGTCGAAGTGTTTGGCGGTATCTGCCGGATCATCAATTCTGATGACCGGCCCATCCCAATGCGGCGCGAAACTACCGACGTCACCGATAGCAAAAAACGGATGCAACCGTTTTTCGTACCTGGCTTCCCAAGCCTTGCCGATAATTTCTGGTCCGATGCCAGCTGGATCGCCGACCGACACCGCCAGTGGCAAAGTCAGTCGGTTCAGCATCGTTTAATTATATTCGATAATGGCATCGCGACGCAGATCGCGCAGATAAATCCGCGCGCGTTTGTTGACGCGTTCTTCTTCGAGCCGCGCCATAATTTCGTCGAAAGATTCCGAAGATGCCTCCTGCGGTGCATCCCGGCCACATAGTACGAATACGCGAACGCCGTCTTCAAGCGATCCGTATGGAGGGGTCGACTGGCCGATTTGCAAATCCAGCATCACCTGCTGCAACGGCGCGGGCAAATCGCGGACCTTAATGCCGTCGCGGTTCACCACATCGGCACCTAGTTGAGCCGCCATTGCGTCGGCGGCGCCGCAGCCATTGACCTTTTGAGTTTCCTCGCTGAAGCGTTTGACCATCGGCGCGACTTGCGCTTCTGTCGTGCCTGCGGGAAAACTGATTGCAATTTGCTTCAGGCTCAGCACAGAATCCCGAGGATCACTCGTTGCTACTTGCCTTTTATCGATCAACAGCAAAATGGAAATGCCGCCCGGCGAAGGGACAGCAATAATCTCGTTTGCGCCCATGCCGGTGGCTGCGGTTGCAAGCGAAGGCGGCAACTGCGCAAGAGACAGCCATCCGAGATCACCACCCACCGAGGCGGTCGATGCTTCGGAAAACTGACGAGCATAAGCGACAAAATTTCCGCCCTGCCGCAGTTGTTCCATGATCTTCTTCGCGTTTGCGCTCACGGCTTCCATTGTTTCGGGTGTCGCCGACAGGTAAATTTCGCCTAGCCGATATTCTGTCGAACCTTTTGTCGCTTTAATTCGTTCGATGATCGCGTTGACTTCATCATCGCTGACGTTGGCCGATGGGCGGACGTTGCGCGAAAGCAAGCGGCTCCACGATAGTTCGCCTTTGATCTGTCGCTTTAGCGTTGCAACCGATGAATTGATCGAAGTCAGATATTTTTCTACTTCACTTGCGGGGCGGTTAAAGTTCTGCTGAGCGACGCGGGCAAAATACTGGTTCACTTCGGCTTCGGTGATTTCAATCTCATTGGCCGCAGCTTCCTGAATTTGAAGCGTCTCGTCGATCAGATTGGTCAAAATTTGCGCACGGAAACGACCGACTTCCTCATCCGGAAGTTTGTTGTCATTGGCCGCCACGATTAATGCCAGACGGTGATCGATATCGGTACCGGTAATGATTTCGCCATTAACCTGCGCAGTGGCGCGGCGAACATTGGGGTCGTTTTTGCCAAACAGTTGCTGGCCGGCCGGAATGTCGAGCTTTGCTTCGGGGGTGCTTTCGTCCGCAACGGTTTGCGCCACCAACGGCGTCAAAGCCGTTGCCGTTCCCAACAACGCAACAATAGAAAGACGTTGCAAAAACTTCATAAAGTGGACCCTGTCGATAGTTCAATTGAAAGCTGGCAATTAGTTGGCTGCTGCTTAACCGCAGATGAGCAGAGCCTGACCGTCCCCCTTAAGTGATCGTACTGCCTTACACACCAAGATTACGAAATGCCAGCCGGAACAAGAAGCTGTTACCGCGCCGCGCATCACCAGTTGGCTGATAGTCACGCCGCCAAGTCAAGCTGAGCGAAAGGCAATCATCGTCATAAGCCACACCCAGACGGTGCCGGATGGGATCGAACCCGTCAGACTGTGTCGAAGGATCCTCTGCCGCGTCGGTCAAATCTATAATCGCCGACCCGAATACCGACCAGTAACGAGCCACTCGAACCCGGCCGCCCACACGTACTTCTTCGCGGTCAGCCAGATCTTCTACAGACGGCCCGATGTTACGGTTAAGCTTAAGATAGCCGATTTGCGCATATGTACTCCGAGAGCCCACCGTTGCGTCGATTTCGTTGCGGCGGATGGCAAAGCTGTCTTTGTCCAACCGGAAACGGTGGGTCAGCTTGACGAAATCCTTAAAGCGAAACTCGCTACGGCCGACCACGTCAGAAACTTTTCCGGACAATCCTGTGCCATCGGGAAAAATCGTTGGGCGGTCGGAAAGACGATAGCTTTGGCCAATAGTGATGTCGGCGGTAAAATTGCGTTTTCGCAAGGCCCAGTCGAAGCCGTAAGTTATTCGGTAATTATCTTCGAACCTGTCATATCCGGGGAAACGGTTTAGCGCGAAAAGGTTGCTGTCTTCCAAGTCGACCGCGCGCGAATCTTCATTTGGAACCTGCAAGTTGGAGGTAGTGGGTGCGGCAACGAGCTGGACGCGAGGCGTAAAAATCTGAGTGCCGCCGAATGCCCTGCCAATGAATGGCCATTTGACATCAGCGGCTGCGGCAAAGATACCGCGTCCTTGAAAACCGGGCTCGCCGCGATAAATGGCAGTTATGGTGCTCGCATTTTCATCGCTGTGATAGATATCGCCGCGCCCGAGCAGCGTGAAGTTTACCTCTTGGCCTAGCCCAGTAAGCGTTCGTAAATCCCAAAGTGCCGATGCAAACGCACGTTGTGTATCCTGCCCATCAGTTCGGCCGATCGCCAGACTGTTTAGCTGCAACTGGATTTTGCCGCCTAGAAACGGATCGTCGAGCCGTAACCGGTAATCGATCTCGGGCAGGGCAATTGGAGCCAAGCCTTGCCGGTCACCGACGCGCAGCGTTTGAACCGCCCAACCAGCAAGCGAGAAATAGCTGTCGATACCGATCCGTTCGGCTGCAAATGTTGACCGCAACCTGTCGTCGCGGCTGATGTCATAGCGCCTCAGGAATGTCCGGTCAGAAGCATAGCGGCCAGAAGCCGAAACCGACCAATAGGGATCCAGCTGAAACCGGCCTGCGCCTTCGATATAACCGCGAAAAACCTTATCGCCAGTGCCGCCACCAACCCCGGTCGAAATGCGGTTGCTGTAGGTGCCATAGGCCGCCACCTGCAGAGCGCCCTTTTTTTCAAGCGTGCGGAACTGGACTTGCCCCAGCGGCGCAACTTCCGAAAAGCCGGTGATGGATGCGGTCAAATCACGGTTCTGGCCCATCCGCCAATAATAGGATTGCTGAATCTCGAAGCCGTTGTTGCGCGACAGGCCGACACTGGGGACCAGAAACCCGCTACCCGCTTTTGAATCAACTGGATGTGACAAAAACGGCAAAGGGACAATGGGCAGTCCGAAAAGTTCGATGCGCGCGCCCTGATATTTCACGCGTTTGGTCGCTGGATCGTAAACGACTTTCACTGCCTTGACCTGCCAACTCGGTTTCTTAGGGCAACCGTCTGGGTCTACGACCTTGCACGCGGTGTATGCGGCATAATCGAGCGTGAAGACGCCGTCCTTGCGTGCGCCGCGCTTTGCCGCCAGCCGGCTCTCATCGGCCAAAACAACCAGCAAATTTTCAACGACGCCGTCTTTCAACGAATCGGTAAGGATGATCTTGTCGCCATAAGCCACATCGCCCTCTGGACCGACGCTGCGGACATTACCTTCGGCGGTAACTTCGCCGCTGTTGCGGTTCCACACAATGGTGTCTGCACGCAGACTATAGCCGTCACGGTTGACGATGACTTCGCCAGTCGCGGTCACGACTTCAGTGTTCGAATCGTACACGACCGTGCTGGCGGCAAAGTCGATGGCGTCGGTCGATGGCGTAGTTTTGGCGACCGACTTTTCTTCAACCGACGCATCCTGGGCCATTGCGAACTGCGGAATGCATGAACATCCGAGCAGCAAGGCAAGCAAATAAGGCCGGGGCCGTCTTGGGAATGGGGAGGGGATGTCCATAAACTTGTCCATCGCTTTATCGCGCTCCAACGCTGCGGTCCACCCCCGACCGCCTGCATTTTGGCCCTGATGCCTGTATCTGTCGTTAACGCCGTTGAAGGCGCATGTTTTGCTTTATCGTCGCCCTGATATAGGCTTATAGAACGCGCCGATAAAAGACCGACAGCGGAAAGGCTGAAAACTTCCATGAAAATCCAATTTGCCCCAGAACGTCCTTCCTCAGCCGATGTTCTGGCATTCATCGTTACCAAATCCAGCTTTGCAGACTTTGCCTTCCCGCTGGAAAAGGCGAACATGGTGCTTGAAACCGCAAAGCTTGCGCGCTTCGATGGCAGCGCGGGGCAAAGTTTCCTGCTGATTGCAGAAGAAGGCGACAAAGTGGTTCGGGTGGTGTTGCTTGGTGTCGCAGAAGGCGACGCTGGCGATTACCAAAAAGCGGGCGGTGAGATTGTCGCCAAAGTGCAGACGTCGGGTGCTAATCACATCGCGATCCACGCAGCCAATTTGTCCGGAGTTGCAGCGGCCGAGGCGGCTTATGGCGCGTTGCTTCGCAACTGGAGGATCGACAAATATCGCACAAAATTGCCTGAGACTTCAAAACCAACCGTTACCGCGCTTACCGTCGTAGGTGCCGATAGCCAAGCAGCGTCGGCCTGGCCGCGTTATGCCGCAATTGCGGATGGTGTGGCGTTGACGCGCGAGCTGGTTTCCGAGCCGGCTAACATCATATACCCTGAAAGCTTTGTCGAACGCTGCCGCCATTTGACTGAGCTCGGCATCGAAATCACGGTGCTCGACGATAAGCAGATGGGCGAACTTGGCATGGGCGCGTTGCTCGGCGTTGCGCAAGGATCACGCAAACCCGCTCGCCTGCTGGCGATGCGTTGGGATGGCACCAATGGCAAGCAGGAACGGCCAGTTTGCTTTGTCGGCAAGGGCGTTACTTTCGACACCGGGGGCATTTCGATCAAGCCGGCGCTTAACATGGAAGACATGAAGTGGGACATGGGTGGCGCGGGCGCAGTTGCAGGGGTTATGAAGGCGCTTGCCGGACGTAAGGCCATGGCGCATGTCGTCGGCATTTGCGGGCTGGTCGAGAATATGCCCGATGGCAATGCAATGCGACCGGGCGATATCGTGACATCAATGTCGGGGCAGACTATTGAAGTGCTGAACACCGATGCCGAAGGACGACTGGTGCTGTGCGACGCCATTCACTGGGCGCAGGAAACCTATAATCCGGAATATGTGGTCGATCTGGCAACGCTGACTGGCGCGATTATCGTTTCATTGGGCAGCGAATATGCTGGGCTGTTTTCGAACAGCGACGATCTGTCGGACAAGCTGCTAGCTGCGGGCCAAAAATCAGGCGAGATGCTTTGGCGCTTTCCGATGTCGAAGGCTTATGACAAGCTAATTGATAGTCCGATTGCCGATATGAAGAACATCGGCGCGAAAGGTGCGGGGTCAATTACGGCAGCGCAATTTATTGGTCGGTTTGTTAAGGACGGCGTTAAATGGGCGCATCTCGATATCGCTGGAACAGTTTGGGCGGATAAGGACGGTCCGGTCTGGGCAAAGGGTGCGACCGGCTACGGCGTTCGGTTGCTTGATCAGTTGATTGCCGATAATTTCGAAAGCTGATCGGAAGCGTGCAGGTCGATTTCTATCAGCTGACCCGCGACCCGGCTGAGAAAGTCTTACCGCCGCTCGCGCAGCGCGTGTTGGATGGTGGCGGGCGGTTGTTGATCGTGAGCGATAGCGCACAACTGGATGTAATTTCGGCTGCGTTATGGACTTGGAAAGCCGATAGCTTCCTCGCACATGCCAAAGCGGGGGAAGGCGACGATTCTAAACAACCGATATTGTTGTCGTGCGAACCGGCTGCAACCAATGACGCTAAATTCATTGCGCTGGCTGACGGTTTATGGCGCGATGCAGCCTTGACGTTCGATCGTATTTTCAACCTGTTCCCACCCAGCCACACCGACAATGCCCGCGCCGCTTGGCGTGCGCTCGGTGAGCGAGAAGATGTCGAACGCCGCTATTGGAAACAGGAAGGCGGCAAATGGGTGCAGGGACCTTAACCCATCAAGACAATATCCCAATGATAGCTTCCGGTTCCGTTTGTCTTCGCAACTGAGGTAATCGCATCGTCGCCGAGCATCTTATAAAGAGTGTCTGTAGTGTTCTGAACATGGTCGTCGGCAAAGTACATTTGTGAAATCAGCCTATGCTGTTTGCCCTTGATGTCGAAATGGATGTGGGGCGTTCGTTTGCCAATAGGCGAATCATAGGCGGCTGGCTTGATAGTGGTGATCTTCCATTCACCCTTGCTGCCGGTTTTAACCGAGGCATAGCCTTGAAAGTTGGGATCGAGCGGCATTGTGGCGATATCGCCGGAATGCGCGTATCGTCCGGCAGCATTGCATTGCCACAGTTCAAGCTGTGCGCCGTCGACGGGATTGCCATATTTATCGAGCACTCGCCCGGTTACCTCGATGACGTTGCCTAAGGCGCGTTTGCTATGGCCCTTCAACCATGTAAGATCGGCATCCGCTTCGGCAAGTCGGTCCACAGGGTAAAATGGACCCATTGGTGATCCCGCAGTACCCTTTAATATCGTCTCAACCGCGTTTGCGCCCGTGGCCGCCATTGCGGTTGCGGCGACCGCCGAACGAGCAAATGCCCGCCTTGTTATGTTTTCACCCGTGATCATAACTGCAACTCCCCTAGAAGTTGCGACCCAACTAAAAGGATAAGCCAAAGGGAAAAGTTACGCAATCCTTGTGATGGCACATGCGCGTAGGCCTTGCCACGCCGGATTGCACCCGCTAGAGGCGCGGCCAACTTATTCACCCCCAGATATGGAGTTCTCGCATGGCGGTTACCCGCACTTTCTCGATCATCAAGCCCGATGCCACCCGCCGCAATCTTACTGGTGCCGTTACCAAGATGCTTGAGGAAGCTGGACTTCGCGTTGTCGCATCGAAACGCATCCAAATGACCCGCGAACAGGCCGAAGGCTTCTACGCCGTCCACAAGGAACGCCCCTTTTTCGGCGAACTGGTCGATTTCATGATCAGCGGCCCGGTTGTGGTCCAGGTCCTCGAAGGCGAAAATGCGATGCAAGCCAATCGCGACATCATGGGCGCGACCAACCCCGCTAACGCGGAACCTGGCACAATCCGCAAAGAACTGGCGGAAAGCATTGAAGCGAACAGCGTACATGGTTCGGATAGCGATGAGAATGCGGCGATCGAGATTGCTTACTTTTTCAAGCCGGAAGAGATTGTTGGGTAAGCCACTTAAAACGAAATTTAAAAGAAAGGCCGTCGGAGCAATCCGACGGCCTTAATTGTCTTCGGCTTTGAACAGATATTGAAGACTAACTTCATCGTTTCTTGCTACTCCGACAAACTGCCATCCTTGCCGGATGTAGAATTGTTCGGCCCGGGTTCCTGGAGTAGTTGTAAGATGCAACGCCGCCATGCCAAGCGCCTGCGCGCGGTCAAGCAGCTGGTTCAACAATGCCTTGCCAACACCGCGAGATTCGAATTCGGGGGCCACGAACAACGCCCACACCGACGCATTTCGTCCGTCGATTGCGCCAAAGCCTGCCATGGCCCCGTCGAATTCGCCCACCCATGTTTCGCCATTGGGGCCGAGAAACGGTAGATAGTCATTATGGCCCAGCGCATTTTCATCAGAGAGGATATTTTCCTTCACGCTTTTGCGGATGCGGTGCATATCGGCAACGTCGTCCGCGACTGCCAATCTTAATTCGAGTTTCATCAAAACTCCCCCGCCACATCGATCAACTTCGTCAGCTTCTTCGGCGCGACGGCTAGCCAGCTTTTCGCCAGCCATTCGCCTATATGGTCCCAGTCGGTGTCGCCCAGATCGAGCCTGATTCCGACCCAGCCATCGCCGAAATAGGCGGGGCGGTAGTAGCGGTCTGCGTCGCTGTCGATGAGCATCGCCTGCTCCTCTGCGCCGCTTATCTTGACCAGCAATGCAGTCTTGCCGTCGCCGTGATGGTCGTTCGAGACATAAGCGAATTTCTTGCCGCCAATAATTCCGAAGCACGGCATTCCGTGCGACAGCGTCTCTTCAGCCTCGGGCTGCTGTATCGCAAGTTCCCGGACCTTTGACGCTAGCCAAGCAGGATCGGTGGCCCGGCCCACATATTCGGCCAGCACGCGAGGGTAGAGCTGATGTTCCGCCATCTTTACCCTCGCGGCGAGCGTTTCGGCGGTGTCATCGGGCAGGACGGCTACCTCGGTCTGTCCTAGCACCGGGCCGTCGTCGACTTCTGCGGTTACCAGATGCACGCTGCACCCGGCCACAGTATCGCCTGCATCGATGGCGCATTGATGAGTATTCAGGCCCTTGTATTTTGGCAGTAGCGAGGGATGTACATTAAGCATCCGACCTTCCCATTTTTGCACAAATGCTTCGCTTAGTATCCGCATATAGCCAGCAAGCGCGACGTGGGTCGCACCGGCGTGGACGATGCGGTCATGCATCATCGCATCGTGTACCGCGCGGTCGAGATGGGCATGTGTCTGTGCAAAGGTGGCAATGCCCTCGGCAGCGGCGAGTTTTAGGCCTTCCGCATCGGGATTGTTGCTGGCGACTAGGACGATTTCGTAAGGCGCGTCAGCGTGCTTGGCGGTGTAAAGCAGGGCGGCCATGTTGGTACCCGCGCCGGAGATGAGGACAGCGACTTGGGCTTTCACTTTTTCTCCCCTCCCGCAAGCGGGAGGGGCGGGGGGTGGGGCGAGCCATAGGCGAGCGTGCAGCGGTTGGGGCAGAGGCCCACCCCTAACCCCGCCCGCTTGCGGGAGGGGGACCAGGTCAGCCTAGCCAACATGCGTTGCGGTCCAATCCGACAGCGCGCTCCAGGTCTCAATACTACCGGAAACGGTGCAACCCCTCTCGCCAGCCTCGATGTGTCCGATGCGATATACGGTCTCGCCAGCAGCCTCCAGCCCCGAAGTAACCTCGGCAACATCGCTCTCGGCCACGACAAGCGCCATCCCGACCCCGCAGTTAAACGTTCGCGCCATTTCTTCAGGCTCGACATTCCCCTGCGCCTGAAGGAAAGCCATCAGACGCGGCTGCTCCCATGCGTCTGCATCGACATAAGCATGCAACCCGGCGGGCAGCACACGCGGGATATT
The DNA here is from genome assembly GCA_046596705.1 of Sphingorhabdus sp. Classification (GTDB taxonomy): domain Bacteria; phylum Pseudomonadota; class Alphaproteobacteria; order Sphingomonadales; family Sphingomonadaceae; genus Sphingorhabdus_B. Next base: position 15,540 of record JBKJLZ010000334.1, read on the forward strand.
TTCGAGCAAGCCGCCACCGGTTATGTGCGCCATCGCGTGGATTTTGCCTGTGCGCACTAACGGCAGTAGAGACTTCACGTAAATCCGCGTCGGCGCCATCAGCACGTCGATCAGGATCACGTCTGGATCGAACAAGGCAGGTCGATCGAGTTTCCAGCTCTTGTCCATAGCTAATCGCCGCACCAGCGAAAATCCGTTCGAGTGAATGCCTGAAGAGGCAAGGCCCAAAAGAACGTCGCCTTCCGCCACTCTGTCAGCGGTCAGTACAGAATCGCGCTCGACCGCACCTACGCAGAAACCCGCGAGGTCGTAATCGCCATCCGCATACATGCCCGGCATCTCAGCGGTCTCGCCGCCGATCAGCGCACATCCGGCCAGCTTGCAGCCCTCGGCTATGCTCGCAACCACAGCGGTTGCTACGTCTAGGTCAAGTTTGCCGCTGGCATAATAATCGAGGAAGAAAAGCGGCTCGGCACCCTGTACGATCAGATCGTTGACGCACATTGCTACCAAGTCGATCCCGACGCCCTCATGTCGCCCGGACTCGATAGCCAATTTCAGCTTCGTGCCCACTCCGTCATTCGCCGCCACCAGCAAAGGATCATTGAAACCCGCCGCTTTCAAATCGAAAAATCCACCAAAGCCGCCAAGGTCTGCATCGGCACCGGCGCGCCGCGTTGCTTTTGCCAGGGGTGCGATCGCCCGCACCAGCGCGTTACCCGCGGCAATCGAAACGCCTGCCTTGGCGTAAGTATAAGGGTCTGGCGAGTTGTGTTTTGCGTCCATTTACCGCCGTTAGCGAGAACAGGGTTGGAATTCCATGGCTATGTGTCCTAAAGCATCGGCAATG
>JBKJLZ010000052.1:0-10588 GCA_046596705.1 Sphingorhabdus sp.
CGAGCGGACCTTGAGCTTCGGCACGAGCGATAAAGCCGTCCTTGTCAGTATCCAAAAAGCCAAAAATCTGGTCTGGGCTCGGCATGCCGCCACCCGATGGCATTGGCGGAGGCGGCGCATCTTGCTGCGCGATTGCAGCAGGGGCCAGCATTAGCGCGGCGATGATAGCAAATAATTTCGGCATGAATATTCCTCCAAAAATTTAGAAACGGCAAATGGTCAGGCCAAGCTGAATGTGCCCTTTACGACCTTGAAACATTTTCCCGACAACCACACCCGTTCACCCTCGATCTGGCAGCCCAGATAGCCTCCTCGGGCTGAGGCTTGATACGCTGTGAAGTTGTCTCGCCCTAACTCTTTTGCCCAATAGGGCGCAAGTAACGCATGCGCGCTGCCGGTCACGGCGTCCTCGTCGATACCAGCGCCGGGCACAAAAACGCGACTTATAATGTCAGTGCCTTCGCCCGGTGCGGTCGCGACAAACAGGTCGTTACCGAGCGAGGCAAGCCTTTTAATGTCGGGCTTCAATGCCCATATCTCGGCGGCGTCAGTGTAACGGAGCAGGTAATATTGATTAGGGTTTCCATAGATTGCGACCGGTGACCCGCCGACTGCTTCGGCGGCTTCGATAAAGTCAATCGGTTCGCTGGCAATTGTCGGTAAGGCCACAGCATAACCGTCCCTTTCACGGCGCACTTCCAATATGCCGACTTGGCGTGTGCGGAACGTGACACGGGGCATTTCGGGATTCTGACTGAGCACGACGTGGCCACTGGCGAGTGTCGCATGACCGCACATCCGCACCTCCACGGTCGGCGTAAACCAACGCAGTTCATAGTCTGCCTCGCCAGTCGTATCCGGCACAATGAACGCGGTTTCGGCGAAGTTGTTCTCTTCGCCGATCGCCTGCAACACCGCATCGTCGAGCCACCCGTCGAGCGGCATGACCGCTGCCTGATTGCCGGTAAAAGGCCGGTCAGCGAAGGCATCTACGTGGTAATATGGCAAGTCGGTCATGGTTTTTCATGCTCGTGTTGGTGACCATGTGTGTGGTTTTCTGGCTCGGGGTGAATCATCACTTCGACGCCCGGGAATTCGCGTTCCAGCTCGGCTTCGACTTCGTCCATTACCGCATGGACTTCACCGAGCGTCTTGGCGGGGTCAAACCAAACGTGGAGCTGGACGAAATCATGCATTCCGCTCGACCGGGTGCGGACATCGTGAATGCCTTTTAATTCGGGATGCCGCGCAGCAACCGATAGGAATCGATCTCGCTTTTCCTGAGGCCATTCGCGGTCCAGCAACTGATCGAGCGACAAGCGAATAGCGCGTGAGGCACCCCATAAAAGCCAAAGCGCAATGCCAAGCCCGAATACCGGATCCGCGCCGCGAAGGTTGAGAAAGCTCTCCAGCACGATCGCAATAATCACCGCAACGTTAAGCAGCAGATCGCTCTGATAATGGACATGGTCGGCGTGAATAGCGACAGAGCCGGTCTTTTTGACCACGTGGCGCTGATATGCCAGCAATGCGAGGGTCGCTAGAATCGCGATAATCGATACACCGATGCCATATTCGGGATGCGCGGTCGATTCGCCGCTGCCCAACCGGACCACAGCGCGCCAGCCGATCAATATCGCCGACACTGTAATCAAAACCACCTGCATCAGTGCCGACAATGCTTCGGCCTTGCCATGCCCGAAACGGTGGTCGTCGTCCGCTGGACGTGCGGCATAGCGGACGCTGAACAAGGTAAGCAGCGATGCGAGAACGTCGAAACCGGTATCGGCCAGCGAACCAAGGAGGGCGACAGAACCTGTTTCTGCTGCAGCGAAGATTTTTAACGCGAGCAGGAACAATGCCATGCTTACGCCGGCGATTGCCGCCTTGGTCGTAAGGTCGCCATGCGCGTGATGATGGTGGTTGTGCGCTAAGCTCATAAATTATAACTACCGTTCGCCCTGAGCCTGTCGAAGGGCAGATTGCGCAAACCGTGCTTCGACGAGCTCAGCACGAACGGGTAAGCAAAGGATATCATGGATACAGCATACCGCTGGTCCAACCGTCGCCGTCGCGTCGGTACAACCAGCGCTCGTGCAGCCGGAATTCACGGTCTTGCCAGAACTCGATTGCGAAAGGGGTCACTAGCCAGCCCGACCAATGCGGCGGACGAGGCACGTCTTGCGTTGCGAACCGCCGTTCCATTTCGGCAAAGCGAGTCTCGAATGTCGCGCGGTCGGCAAGCGGTCGCGACTGGTCAGACGCCCACGCTCCCAACTGCGAACTGCGCGAACGGGTTGCGAAATAACTGTCGGCAGTCGCATCATCGACGCGCGAAACCGAGCCTTCGATACGAATTTGTCGCCGTAGAGATTTCCAGTGGAACAGCAATGCGGCGTTTGCATTTCCTGACAAATCACTCGATTTTCGCCCGTCCAGATTGGTGTAGAATATGAATCCGCCGAGATCGGGCCCATGCCCTTTTAGCAGTACCATTCGCGACGACGGGCGGCCTTGTCCGTCAACCGTCGCCAGCGCCATTGCATTCGGATCGTTTGGCTCGCTCGCCTGCGCTTCGGCAAACCAGTCGTCGAACAGGTCGAAGGGATCGGGTCTTTCCATATGGCCGCGATAGGCTAAGCTTGCCCCTGATAAAAGAGGGAAGGGAAGTTTATGCCTTGGGAACAGATTTTTAGCTTCGCCAACCTGTTCGCGATGATTTGCTGGACGTTGCTGGCGTTCGCACCGAAACGTGAAGCCTTTGTTGCGCCGTTATTTTACGCTGGCGTCGGGCTTCTGTCGCTGAGCTACGCCGTGCTGATTATAGGGTTGTTGGGCGGAATTATCGACGGCGGTGCGGGCGGAGGCGGTGGATCGCCGGACTTCACCACGCTGTCCGGTGTACAGGCGATATTCGACACGCAAGGCGGAGCGACAATCGGCTGGATCCACTATCTGGCATTTGACCTTTTCGTTGGTATTTGGGCCGCACGCAACGCCGATGGTCGAGGTATTGGACGGATCATTCAGGTGCCGATTTTGTTATTGATATTCATGGCCGGTCCGCTTGGGTTGACGCTTTACCTAATTATGCGCCAGTTTGTCGGCACGCACCGTGAAAATGCGACAGTCCCGAGTTGACATATGGGGCGTAATCCCGATTTAGAGTGCTACATAACTAATACAGGGACATAGAGTGGCCGACCCCTATTCGATTTTAGGCGTAACCAAAGGCGCGGATGAGAAGGCGATAAAAGGCGCCTACCGTAAACTCGCCAAGGAACTGCATCCCGATAAGCATCCGGATAATCCGAAAGCAGCCGATAAATTCAGCGAGGTTACGCGGGCCTATGACCTGTTGTCCGATGCAAAAAAGCGTGCAGCGTTCGACCGTGGCGAAATCGACGGCGATGGCAATCAGCGCGCACCGTTTGGCTACGGGGCTGGGCCGGGGCAGGGTGGCGGCAGCGCAAACTTCGATTTTGGCAATGGTGGTGTCGATCTGGGTGACATTTTTGAAGGACTGTTCGGCGGCGGCGGTTCGCAGGCTCGACCTGGCCAGCGTCCACAACCCGGCCCTCCGCCAAAGGGCGCGAATATCGCATATTCACATCTCGTCTCGTTTACTGACGCCGCGACATTGGCGGCTCAGCGTATAACCTTGCAAGACGGCAAGACCGTCGAGTTCAAATTGCCCAAAGGCTTGGTCGCTGGCCAGCAAATTCGCATACCTGGCAAGGGGCATCCTGGCCCTGGCGGGCATGGCGACGCGATGGTGATGCTGAAAATTGGTAAACACCCTCACTTCGTTCGCGAGGGCGACCATATCCGTCTCGACCTGCCGATTTCCTTGAAAGAGGCTGTGATCGGAAGCAAGGTCAAGGTGCCCACGGTCGACGGTCCAGTTATGCTGACGGTTCCGCCGCGAACGAACTCTGGCGCAACACTGCGCATCAAAGGGCGCGGGTTTAGCGGCAAAACCGGCGAACGCGGAGACCAGCTCGTTACGTTGATGATATATTTGCCGTCCGATACCGCTGCACTTGCCGAATTTGTCGCGGGAATGGATGATGCAGCGAACCTTCGTGAGACTTTAAACGTTTAGCTTCATATGAACGACCTCCCGCCGCCCGCCGAAACCGAAGTAAAGAACGAGGTCGCCGAGGAAATCCGGCTTGACGTTGAGCATGAGGTCGAGGACCATTATCTGGCCCGCGGCCGCTCACCGCTTTCGCCTGAAGCGCGCGAAGAAAAAGCCGAAAGAACCGTCGAGCGGCAACAGCAACATGGCGTGTTTCGCCGCTCTTATGCGCATGTTGGGCCCGGTACCCGCTCATTTGACGTAATCAAGCGGGTCGCCATCGGGACGTACACCGACGGCTTTATTCACGCAGGCAACCTGGCGTATTTATCGCTGATTGCGCTTTTCCCCTTTTTCATCACCGCTACAGCCATTCTAAGCACATTGGGCGACCCACAGGACCGGATCAGAGCCATCGCTGCTATCCTGTCGACAATGCCGCCTGCTGTTGCAGAAACGCTTCGCGCTCCATTGGCGCAGGTTGTCAATGCGCGCACTGGATGGCTGTTATGGCTCAGCGGCGTCGTCGGATTATGGACGGTGGGTAGCTTGATTGAAACAATGCGCGATATCTTGCGTCGTGCCTATGGCACCACATTTAGCGCCAGTTTCTGGCAATACCGGCTATATTCTATCGGGCTGATCGTTGCAGCCGTGGTTTTATTATTATTGTCGTTCAGCGCGCAGGTTTTGCTCACAGGATTTGAGGAATTTGTCGATCGTGTTCTGCCAGACCAGTTCAATGCATTTGCCCAGATCGCGATATCGCGTGGCATCTCCGCGCTCGGCCTGTTTGTTGCGCTTTATATGCTTTTCTACACGCTGACGCCGTCCAAATATCGCAAGAATGGCTGCCCTAAATGGCCGGGCGCCTTGTTCGTGACATTATGGTGGGTGGCAGTTACGCTTGCCTTGCCGCCATTGCTGAGCGGGCTGTTGAGCTATGACGCGACCTACGGCAGCCTGGCTGGTGTGATGGTCGCACTTTTCTTTTTCTATCTGGTCGGCCTTGGCGTAGTGGTCGGAGCCGAGCTCAACGCCGCTTTAGTGGAAGCGGGCACGATAGACGTTGCTCGCGACGGGATCGGGCAGGCGGATGATAGAACAAGAAAGGTGCATTAATGAGCGGACTAATGGCTGGAAAACGTGGCCTCATAATGGGGTTGGCGAACGACAAGTCGCTGGCCTGGGGTATCGCGCAGCGTTTGCACGCCGACGGTGCTGAACTTGCCTTTAGTTATCAGGGCGAAGTTATGGAAAAACGAGTCCGACCGCTTGCGGCACAACTGGGCTGCGAATTCCTGATTGATTGCGATGTGGCCGATATGGACAACCTCGACCGAGCATTTGCAACGCTTGCCGAAAAATGGCCAACCATTGATTTCGTTGTTCACGCCATCGGATTTACCAACAAAGACTCGCTCCGAGGGAAATATTTCGACGTGACGCTCGACGATTTCCTGATGACGATGAATATCAGCGTCTACAGCTTTACGGCCGTCGCCAAACGCGCGTCACCGATGATGGCCGCGGGTGGGTCGATGCTGACGCTTTCCTATTATGGAGCGGAAAAGGTCGTCCCTCATTACAATGTCATGGGCGTGGCAAAGGCAGCGCTTGAGGCATCGGTCAAATATTTGGCGAACGACGTCGGACCTGATGGCATTCGCGTTAATGCAATTTCTGCAGGGCCGATCAAGACGCTGGCCGCATCGGGTATCGGCGATTTCCGTTATATTTTGAAATGGAATGAGCTGAATTCGCCGCTGCGCCGCAATGTCACTATCGATGATGTTGGTGCGTCAGCGCTGTATCTGCTGTCTGATTTGTCAGCGGGGGTGACCGGCGAAACACATCACGTCGATGCCGGCTATCATACCGTCGGCATGAAGCAAGAGGATGCACCGGATATCGGATTGGCCTGATATGCTAGCGGGCCACAGCAACGAACTGGTTCTTCTTTTGGCCGGTACTGCATTGTTGGTGGGTATACACGGATATTGGCATGCAAAACATTATTGGGAAGGCCTGCCGCCGATACTCGATGCTTTTGTATCAATGGTCGGTTTTCTGGCTGTGGTCGGTGCATTTGTCTGGGCAGGGCGCTTCGGTGGCGAATATGGCCATCCCCATGCAACACGGGTGCTGGCGTTGGCGATTACGCTAATAGTTTTTCGTGCAATCCGGACGTGGATCGGCAAAGAACAGGTTCGATATCGTAAAGTAAACGCACGTCCTGAGGCGGATCAGTCTGAATGACATTTGGCCTTGAAATCGACCATGTGCAGATCGCCATTCCGACCGGCGGCGAAGAGCAAGGACGCGCTTTTTTCGGCGGGTTACTTCAACTAGATGAATTGCCAAAATCGCCGGATATGGCAGCGCGCGGTGGGTGCTGGTTTGCTGCTGCGGATCGTCAAATTCACCTTGGCGTTGACCCAGCTTTCAAGCCCGCCCAAAAAGCACATGTCGCGCTTACGACCAATGACTTGGATGAACTGCGTGCGTGTTTGGACATGGCGGGTTACACGACAGTAAATGATAGCGACTTGCGCGGACGGAAGCGGTTTTTTACGCATGACCCCTTTGGTAATAGAATCGAATTTATGGACAGGACAGCGCGTTAATGAGCTTTAATACATTTGGCCGCGTGTTCCGCTTCTCCACTTGGGGAGAGTCCCACGGTCCCGCGTTGGGCGCGGTGGTAGACGGATGTCCTCCCGGCATTGCGCTTTCCGAAGCCGATATCCAGCCTTTTCTCGATAAGCGCCGCCCCGGAACCTCTCGTTTCACGACACAGCGGCAGGAACCCGATTCGGTGAAAATTCTGTCTGGCGTATTTGAGGGCCGGACAACGGGTACGCCGATTTCGCTAATAATAGAGAATGTCGATCAGCGATCGAAGGACTATGGCGACGTTGCCAAAGCATACCGCCCCGGTCATGCAGATTACAGCTACGACGCTAAATACGGTTTCCGCGATTATCGCGGCGGCGGTCGGTCGAGTGCTCGCGAAACGGCGGCTCGGGTAGCCGCAGGGGCGGTTGCGCGTGGTGTAATCCCCGATGTCCGCATAACTGCCTATGTTGTGGAAATCGGCGGAGATGCCATTGATCGCGATAATTTCGAGACCAGTCAAATCGACAAAAACCCGTTTTTCTGTCCCGATGAGGTTGCCGCAGGACGTTGGGAAAAAATGGTGGACGAGGCACGAAAGGCTGGATCGTCGTTAGGTGCAATAATCGAATGTGTCGCAACCGGCGTTCCACCCGGCTGGGGTGCGCCGCTCTATGCCAAGCTCGATGCCGAACTGGCAGCAGCGATGATGAGCATCAACGCGGTCAAAGGCGTCGAAATCGGTGCAGGATTTCAAGCTGCCCGGTTGCGCGGCGAAGAAAATGCCGACCGGATGCGACCGGCGTCCGAAGGATCCAACCATCCGCAGTTCATGGCCAACAATAGCGGTGGAGTCGCGGGCGGTATCTCCACTGGTCAGCCCCTTATAGTTAAGGTAGCGTTCAAGCCGACCAGTTCAATTCTGACACCAGTGGAAACAATAACCCGGGAGGGCGAGGCGACCGACATCATTACCAAAGGCCGACACGACCCCTGCGTCGGGATCAGGGGAGCGCCTGTGGTTGAGGCGATGATGGCACTGGTGCTCGCCGACCAGAAGCTTTTGCACCGGGCGCAATGCGGGTGATTGCCGACGCCGCCATACCCGCGAGAGCACCAACCCGCTTGCTGCTGTGGACCCTGCTGATCGTCTACATCCTGAATTTCCTTGACCGGCAGATCGTCAACATTCTCGCTGAAGACATCAGCCGCGACCTGAAACTCAGCGATACCCAGATCGGACTGATGACTGGTCTTGCCTTTGCCGTATTCTACACCTTTCTGGGCATCCCGATTGCCCGTTATGCTGACCGTCCGACAAGCAACCGAGTCAAGTTGATTACCTGGTCGCTTGGGCTGTGGTCACTGATGACGGCGGCGTGCGGGTTCGCGCAAAATTTTGTCCAGTTGCTCTTGGCGCGGATCGGCGTTGGCGTCGGCGAAGCTGGCTGCACCCCTGCCGCGCACTCGATTATCACAGGCGCGGTTGCACCCGAGAAACGTTCCTCGGCAATCGCCTTCTACGGTCTGGGTATTCCAATTGGCGGGCTACTGGGCATGGTGATAGGCGGCGTGCTCAACGACATTATCGGCTGGCGTAATGCGTTTCTGGCTGCCGCCGTGCCCGGGTTACTCTTTGCCTTGATATTGCCGTTCCTGCTAAAAGACCCTTCGCGCGATAATCTTGCGAAACCCGCCCAAGGTGCACCGTTACATTTCGAACAGCCATTCCAGCTAGCTTTGCGCGAGATTTTCACTTCGCGCAGTTTTTTGCTTGTGCTGCTTGGAGCTTCGTTCACCGCATTTCTGGCTTATGGCAAGGGCGTATGGGTAGTAATTCTGTTCCAGCGCGATTTTGGCCTTAGCGCGACCCAAACGGGATTGTGGCTCGGTATTGTTGCAGGGGTCGCCGGTATGGTCGGAACTTGGGGTGGCGGTTATCTTGCCGACCGTTTCGGTGCGCGTGACAAGCGCCATCTGCTGACCGCGCCTGCTATTGGCATGACAATAGCTGCACCCATTCTTTTTGCGGCTTATTTCGTCGATGACTGGCGGTTGGCGCTAGTGCTGCTCGTTGTGCCGACCATCCTTAATTCTTTCTATTATGGTCCATCCTACGCACTTGCCCAGCAACTGGTAAAGCCCGAGCAGCGCGCGCTTGCCACCTCGCTCGTGGTTTTCGGGCAGAATCTGATCGGGCTCGGGCTCGGCCCGTTGTTCTTTGGCATGCTCTCCGACGCGCTCAAACCGGTCGCGGGTGTCGAAAGCGTCCGATGGGTGCTGTATGGCGCTGCCTGGCTAGGCTTGATCCCAGCATTCTTCTTTTGGCGGGCCAGCCTTCGATTGAAAGAGGACCTGAAGATTTAGGCGACGGCTTTACGCAATGCCTTATCGATCAGCGCTGTATCGCCTTCGACACTACCAACGATGGCAACGGTGCCATCGGCTTCGCGGCGAGCGACTAACAGGATGAACTCGTCACCCGCACCGGCAAATTCGCTTAGGTCGCGGACGGGCGCTGAGCGCAGGCGTGTGCGTGGATCGTCCGATGTCGTTGCAACATGCTGGCCTGATGCGACTTTGCGCGCGCGGCGCTCAGCCGCAACGATGGCTTTCAGACCGCCATCATAACTGGCCAGAATTTGGGCGAGACCACCCATGGGAACGGCATTGCGATCAGCGTATTGCAGCGCAGTTGAAAATTCGGTCAGGCGGGTTTTGTCATACGCAGCGCCAAAAACCAGCTTTACGATTGGTGTGAATGGCGCGCGGTCTTGTTGCTTCAAACCAGCGTCTGCCAGCAGCTCGGCGTAATCTTCGGTATTGCGTTGTGCAACCAGCGCAAAGTCATGTGCTCGGCCGATAGCCTGGTATAGCACTTCACGCGTTCGTAAATCGCTGTCGCGAGCGCCCTCGGCACTGATCCGCGCGGCGTGCAGCCAGTCGGCCAGCGATGAAGTTTCGTCGGGTTGAGGTTCGTCGGCGGCATAATCCTCGTCGAGCATCAATTCGTCAACATGCTCGGTCTGGTAATCGTCCTCTACAACCTCGTCTTCGAGATGCCCTGTTGCCGGGCCGTCAGCCCAGACAGGCACGTGCTCCTGACGCGGCGGCGCGGTGGCAAGCGCCTGTTCGACTTCGAGTTCGAGCGGAGCGGTCAATTCGGCACTGGCAACCTCTTTCCAGTTGATAACGCCATAAATGAAATCGATAGTGTCATCGTCGGACGAATAAGGCAGTAATATGCCGCGGTACATAATGGCCAAGCCACGATCGTTGACGAATTCGGCCTCGAAACCAATCGGCGCGCGATTGGCGATGATTTGCATATAGTGATCGGTTATTCGCGACAGCAGCGAACGCGCGGGCACCTGGTCTAGATATGTGATGTCTTCATTTAATCCGCATTCGAGGCGCAACTTTTCCCCAACGTACTGAATAGAAGGGTTTTCGATACCTGAAGTAAAATCGAGCAGAACGGCGTGTTCGCTGAAATCCTGTATCCCTCGAGGGTCCAGTTCTTCGATGCATGGATAGTTTTTGCCGTTTAGCTGCGCGGTCCAGAAATTATACGCGCGGACTTGCATGCGGCGTTCGTCGCCGGATACGACGGGCGGCGGCTCGATAGCGGCATCCTCATCCTGAAAGACGGCATAATTCGGGAATTCAGGTTCAGCGTCCGATCCAAACGGGTCAAATCCGCGTAAGTTTTCCATCATAAGGTCCTGCTATTTCATGCCGATATCCATTCCGACTGAAGCACTTTGCCCGTAGATGGTTAAAATGGTGTAAACCAATTGGTTGACGAAATAAAAATGCCAGTTGTTATGGGACGTTAGTCGGGCAACAACCCTGCAGAGGAGAGCAACGAATGACCGATTTCGCACCGCG
>JBKJLZ010000058.1:0-2883 GCA_046596705.1 Sphingorhabdus sp.
GTGGCAGCCGTCGGCCTTACCAATTCTTCTTCCGGAATGGTCGCGACAGCAGGTGGCGGTGCTACAACTGTTTCAGCCACGGGTTGGGGCGCTGGCTGTGTTACAATCGGAGCGGCAACAGGCGGCGGTGCAGGTTGTACGACAGGAACTGCTGCCTCCTGTGCAAAAGCCGGACTTGTGCCGCACAACAGAGCGACACAAATTGCCATGCGTGCAGTGGTAAAATGGTTGTTTCCTCGGATCATGTTTTCGTCCTTTCAGATGTTGACATGACCACAACAAACGACCTGCCCCTAACCGACAACAACATCCGCTGCGCCGGTCAAGGCGTGGGTTGAGCAGAGTAAATTAGCGTTTTGTTAATAAAGGGTTCACCTAGAAAGCAGGTTTATTAATCTGCCGTTCATCTTTCCGACGGCCAATCGCCATGCAAAAAGGGCAGCCAGTCCGGGCCGCCCTTTTGCAATTCCTGGGAGCTTTCTTCAGTTCGCGATGGTGGCGAACACGACAATCATCGAAATCATTAAAAGTAGTCTTGGCGGGATTGATAATTTGATCGCGAAATGCATCAGACGTCTCCTTCTTCGACCGCGAGCAAGTCACCCGGTTGGCATTCCAGTACTTTGCAAATCGCCTCCAATGTGGAGAAGCGGATTGCTTTGGCCTTCCCGGTCTTCAGGATCGACAGGTTAGCCAGCGTAATATCCACTCGTTCGGAAAGTTCGGTCAACGTCATCCGCCGGGCGTAGAGCAGGTCGTCCAATTTCACATTGACTGGCATCAGACAGTTCCTTCCAGCTCTTCGCGCATTTCAGCACCTCGTTCGAAGATACCTGCAAGAATGAAAACCAACAGGATGGCGAGAACGCCGTTCAGCGAGAAATCAACGCCGGTGTCGGACTCGCCAAACATGTCGGCTGCGTTGCCCGCGGCAACTGCAAGTGGCAGGCCAATGATTTGCACGGCAACCATCAGCCAGCCGATTGCTTTAAGCCTCACTGCGTTGGCCCTCATGAAAGGATTACCGTCTTCGACACTGTCGATAATCGCCAACAGTCGACGCATGATCGTCCATATCAGGCCCATCAGCAATATCCCCAAGGCGAAGATAACCAGCAACCATGGCAATAAATTTGCAGGGTCGAGACCGGGGTTCGCAATCGTGATTTCGGCCAGCGCCTCGGTCCAGTAAAACGGCAACACAACGCTAACCACGGCAAGCACCGCCCCGGCAAAGGCAATCAAGCCCATAATCAGGTAGACCAGCAGTCTCGTTATCCGCAATATACGGTTTGTGGCAAAGTCAGTCATATCGATCTCCGATGTTGATATTATTGTTTATCAATACGCTCTGAATTGAAGAACGTCAACATGTTTATTGTTTTTCGATACATCGAATGCCAATTTGCCTTTTCCTTTGAAAAATTCGGACGATAAAGGCAGACACACGCCATGAACGACAATGCAGACCTCGCCGCGCTCATCCGCAACATCCCCGATTATCCAAAGCCGGGCATCATGTTCCGCGACGTGTCGACGTTACTGCTCGACGGTCCCGGGTTTAGGGCGACGATAGACCGGCTGGCCGCATTCGTTGCGCCCGATACGACGCTGATCGCTGGCATTGAAGCGCGCGGCTTTATCGTGGCCGCGGGCCTTTCCTATGCGTTGGGGCTTGGCAAGCTGATGCTGCGTAAGCCTGGCAAGCTGCCGGGCGAAAAGATCGGTACCGATTATGCGCTTGAATATGGCACCGACCGGATCGAGATGCATGTCGGCCATGTCCGCGTTGGTCAGAAAGTTGTGCTGGTCGATGATCTGATCGCGACCGGCGGCACTGCGATGGCTGGGGTCGATTTGATAACGCGCGCTGGCGGCGTGGTCGATCAGGCCTTGTTTATTGTCGACCTTCCAGACCTGGGCGGTTCAGCCAAATTGAGAGCGGCGGGGATCAACGTTAGCAGCCTGATCGGATTGGACGGCGACTGACGCAATGCCACGCAGTTTTTGACACAAAGTTGTCAAATCCGGAATTTATACATTGATCATCGAGTCGCGCGGCGCTCAAACAAAGAATATTCCCGCGATCATCGGCAAAGATTTCCCCCAGATCTTTGCGCGTTATAATTTGCGACCTGCCTGTCCCCCGAACCCCATGGCAGGGTCGCAGCTTGGCCCTCCACCCTTCATCGGGTTGGGGGTCATTTTTTTGGTGGTGTCCCGCAGGTTTTGATGTCTGCCGGTTCAGGGCGTGGCCCGGCCAGTTCGAAGCGCGCCATATATCCCCCGAGATTGAGCTGCTCGCTAAATCCGGTCATCCGGTATCCGACCGCTTCGAATTCGCAGAACAGCAGCTTGGGCGGAATGCCGTGTTGGTCGGTTGGCTTGTCACGATCGACGACAATCACCTGCCCACCTTTCGCCAGCGCAGAGCGCAACCGCCATAGGAACGCGTAAGGCTCATCGACTTCATGATACATATGCACCATGAATATCCGGTCGAAGCTTTTTTCCGGCAAACGCGGGTCGTCGATAGCGCCTTCCTTGATCGCGACATTATCCAGCCGGTCGCGGCTTACACGTTCACCAAGCCGGTCGAGCGCGCCGCGGTTGATGTCCTGCGCAAGCACCCTGCCCTTGGCGCCGACACGTTCGGCCAGCCTGATGGTATAATAACCCTCACCCGCCCCGATATCGGCGACGGTCGTGCCTTGTTTAATGCCGGCCCAGTCCATGACAAATTCAGCTTCGCCAGCCTCATCGCGCGCGGCTTCATTCGAAAATTCAGTATCGCCGGCCTGCGACACCGACCGATAGGGCCGCGGAAAATCCGTAGCTGTGCCCGACCGTTCGGTTTGGGGTTCAGCAGGCTTGCAAGACGCG
>JBKJLZ010000020.1:0-2813 GCA_046596705.1 Sphingorhabdus sp.
AGCGCGCACAGGGCAGCGCTGGCGATAGCGATTTTCCTCATCCTCATAGGCGATAGAGATGCCCTATGAACCGGCGCTTGCCAAGGGCTTTAAGGTGTATCGCCCAATATCCAGTCAACGCCCGCATCGGCATGGATTTCGGTGCTGTCATAGATAGGTAGCACATTTGCTTTTGTATCGACGATCATGTCGAGTTCGGTGCAGCCAAGGACAACGGCTTTAATGCCTTCTTGATCGATCTCGGTGATAATGGTCTTTAACTTACGTTCGGACTCGCGTGTTGCCTTGCCCACCATAAGCTCGTCATAGATTATCCGGTCGAGATCTCTGACATCGTCCATTTCGGCGGGAAGTAGAGTTACGCCATGTTTTACCAAGCGCTGGCGATACCAGCTTTCGGCCATAACATTCGAAGTACCAAGTAATGCTGCCGACGGTACGCCCGCCGCTTTCATCTTGGTGCCAACCGCATCGGCGATGTGAATAACGGGCACCGATACAGCGGCCGCAATGCGATCATGCACTTTATGCATGCTATTCGCGCACACCAAAATTGCTGTTGCGCCTGCAACCTCCAAACGCCTTGCAGACGCAATGAGGACCTCGGCAACATTGTCCCAGTCCTGCGCACTAGATGCCTTTTGAATATCACAGAAGTTTAGGCTCTCGATAATCAACGGCGCGTTGCACGTTCCATTGGTACGGCGCGTCACTTGTTTGTTGATCCGGTTGTAATAAGTTTCGGAGGAGTACCAGCTCATTCCCCCAATCAGGCCCAATTTACGCATCAGTGCTGCAGTGCTTTCACAATATCTTCGACCATTTTTTTAGCGTCAGCCAACAGCATCATCGTCTGGTCCATATAGAACACGTCGTTGTCGACTCCCGCGTAACCCACCCCACCCATGCTGCGTTTGATAAAGAATACGGTCTTCGCTTTATCGACATCGAATACCGGCATTCCGTAAATCGGCGACGATTTGTCGGTTTTGGCCGCCGGATTTACGACATCGTTTGCGCCGATAATGAAGGCCACATCGGTTTGCGCGAATTCGCTGTTAATGTCTTCAAGTTCGAATACTTCGTCATAAGGCACGTTTGCTTCTGCGAGCAAAACGTTCATGTGACCAGGCATGCGGCCAGCGACAGGGTGGATGGCATATTTGACGCTGACGCCCTCTTTCTTCAGGACATCGCCCATCTCGCGCAGGATATGTTGCGCTTGTGCAACTGCCATGCCGTAACCGGGGACGATTATAACGCTCTCGGCCTGCTTCATCATATAGGCGGCGTCTTCAGCTGATCCGCGTTTCCAAGGACGGTCGGATTTTGCCTCAGCACCCGATGCCGAAGGTGCAGCGCCGAAGCCGCCAGCGATAACGCTGATGAAGCTGCGGTTCATTGCCTTACACATGATATAAGACAGGATTGCGCCCGACGAACCCACGAGCGCCCCAGTGATGATCATCGCTGTGTTGTGAAGCGTGAAACCCATCGCCGCCGCCGCCCAGCCAGAATAGCTGTTCAGCATCGATACCACGACGGGCATGTCAGCACCGCCGATGGGGATAATAAGGAGAAAACCGATGAGGAAGGCGAGCGCGGTAATAGTCCAAAACACCCACGGTGACTGATCGACGGTGAAATAGCCGATAAGGCCAATAATCGCCGCCAGTGTACCGAGATTAATCACATGACGAAGCGGCAACATGATCGGCGCACCCGACATATTACCATTAAGTTTAAGGAACGCGATGACCGAGCCGCTAAATGTAATCGCACCAATCGCAATACCAAGGCCCATCTCGACGCGACTGACCGGATTGATCAATCCTAATTTGGCAAACTCTACCGGATCGACATACGGTTCAGGGGTAGCAAGAATGCCGAATGCCTCAGGGTTCAAAAATGCCGCCGCCGCTACGAGCACCGCCGCCATGCCAACCAGCGAGTGAAACGCCGCGACTAATTGCGGCATATCGGTCATCGCAATTTTGCGTGCAGTTACCCAGCCGATGCCACCGCCAATCGCGATTGCGCCGATGATTTCAGGCAACGATGCAACGTCATGCGTTATCAACGTGGTTAAAACGGCAATCAGCATTCCCGCCATGCCAAACCGGTTACCGCGCTGCGAAGTCGAAGGCGAAGACAGTCCACGCAAGGCAAAAATGAAAAATACGCCCGAAATCAGATAGGCGAGCATAACCCAAGCAGGAGGCGTTGCATGTTCCATGCGCTTAGCGCTCCTTTTTCTTGTACATCGCGAGCATCCGTGCCGTCACCGCAAAGCCACCGAAGATATTCACGCTCGCCATTGCCACCGCGATCAACCCGAGCCACTTCGCGGTCGGCGAACCTTCCGCCGCCGAAGCTATCAAGGCTCCTACGATAATTACTGACGAAATCGCATTAGTCACGGCCATAAGTGGTGTGTGCAGCGCCGGGGTGACGGACCAGACGACATAATAGCCGACAAAACAGGCCATCACGAAGATGGATAGGATACTAATGAAGTCCATTTTTTTCTCCGTCAGCCTGTCAGGCGCTCGTTCACAACTTTACCGTCCTTGGTAAGCCGGATGGCCGTCGTAATCTCGTCATCGTCGGGCAGCACAGGCCGCCCCGCTTCCTTGTCCCAGAAGGCGGACAGGAAGTTGAACAGGTTGCGCGAGAACAGCGCGGAGGTGTCCGCCGCCAAATGAGCAGGCGTATTGGAATAGCCCATTATCTTTACGCCGTGTTTCTCGACGATCCGGTCGGGAACGCTGCCCTCGACATTGCCGCCTTGCGCGACTGCAAGGTCAAACAGC
>JBKJLZ010000174.1:0-2810 GCA_046596705.1 Sphingorhabdus sp.
GAACAATCCAGATATCGTCGCGGGCCAGGTGGTTACCCGGTTGACCAATGCTGGCACGGTCTCGACGAAAGGGGTGGAAATCGACTTCCTGCTCCGCCCGGCCGATAATGTGAATATCAGCGGCGGAGTCGCTTACACCGATGCCCAGGTGGATCAGTTCCGCTTGCCGCCCGGGGGCAACCCGGCGCAGTTGATTGCGTCGGGCACGCCTTTGGCCAACGCGCCTAAATGGAAATTGGCGCTCGGCGCCGACTGGACTATCGAAACTGGTGGTTTTGCCAACATTGCGCTTGCAAGCCAAATGGCGATGCAGTCCGACCAGATTTACGAACTTAGCCCAGTTCTGGCGGTTCGCAGGGGGTCCACCGTTGATGGTTATGCCACTGTCGATCTCAGCGCGTCGTTGGTCGACCCCAATGATGGCTGGAAGGTGACAGCACAGGTGAAAAACCTGTTCGACCAAAGCTTCGCCTCATCAATCGTTTCGGGCGGACCCGGCGGTTCGTTTCGCTACATCATTCCGCGTGAGGCCGATCGTTATTTCGGCATCACGGCAAGGGTCAATTTCGGCGCAAACTGAACCCGCGCTGAGATTTCCCAATAATCGAAAGGCTGGAAACCACACGGGTTCCAGCCTTTTTTGTTTTGAATATAAAGGGAAAGCGAGGACGGGTAGTGCGAGACCAATCAGCAAACCACCCGTCCTTGCTTCAGTGGGTGTTGAACGTCAATCAATATGCAGTTGGCATGCCAGATTTCTAATATACATTAAAAACAGCTCTTTAGCTGGTTACGTCATCATTAACTGTTTTGATGCTGTAAAGAGTTTCGACGAACCACCGTCCTTTACGCACAAACGACGTTTACAATCGTAGTCAGTTCGATTACGTCTGTAATCGGAGATTTGAAATGCAAGAACGTATCAGTGATGCCGAGTTGGCGATCATGGAAATTCTTTGGGAACAGGCACCGCTGACTGCGACCGATGTTGCTTCGCGAGTGCTTGATGATCGCGACTGGTCGTTGGCAACGGTAAAGACATTGCTATCGCGTTTGTTAGCCAAGGCTGCGGTCGAATATAGCACCGAAGGCCGGCGCTTTTTGTACTCGCCGCTGGTCGACCGTGAAGATTATGTCGCCGGCGAATCGAAGCGGCTGGTCGACCGCCTTTTCGGTGGCAAATTCATGCCGTTGGTTGCGCATCTAGCCGAGCAAGAAAATTTGAGCGACGCCGACATTGCCGAGATTGAGAAATTGCTGAGGGAGATGAAATCATGAGCGGGTCTGTGATAGGCATATGGGCAGTCGACAGCTTGCTGGTGACCACCGCCTTGATGGCGGCAGTGTTGATGCTTCGCCGTCCTGTGGCCAAAATTTTCGGCGCAAGCGTTGCGTATGCGCTCTGGCTTATCCCTGCGGCAAGATTGTTCATGCCGTCGCTCACCGGCTCGCCGGTCGCGGTCAGCGGAGCCGATATGGGAGTACGTGACGCGGTGCGCGAATCGATCCTCGCGAGCGTTTCAGCAGCTGAACCGGCTACCGCAGTTGCAACAGGGCCAAGCATCGATTTTGCGGCGCTTGCGATCACGATTTGGCTTGGCGTCGCCGCATTGTTCTTTGTGATCCAAATGATCCGTTACGCGTCAATGCGCGATGATCTGCTGTCCGACGCGGACGAACTTGTGGTGATCGACGGGGTGCGCGTGGTTGCCTCCACTCAGGTTGCAGGGCCGCTCGCCTTCGGTTTGTTCAGGCGTTACATCGCGGTACCGCAGGATTTTGCCAAAGCCTATTCGCCTGCAGAACGCGAACTCGCGATTGCGCATGAAATGGCGCACCATAAATCGGGCGACCTGTTCGCCAATTTGGCGGCGTTCATTGTGCTGAGCCTGATGTGGTTCAACCCCCTTGCATGGATGAGTTGGACCGCATTCCGCTTCGATCAAGAGGCCGCCTGCGATGCCCGCGTACTTGCTGGAAAAGGCGCTGAAGAACGTGAAATCTATGGCCGGGCGTTGGCGCGCACTGCGTTCGACGGTGTGCCTACGTTTGCAACTGCGTTGAATTCGCCAAAAACTATAGTCGAAAGATTGAGGAGACTTACCATGAATGATGCAAGCGCAAAGCGCCGTTCGTTGGGTAAGTTTGGCATTTTGACCGCGGTTGCTATCATCCTACCGCTTACCGCGACGATCGTGCCCGCGATCAATGCGCAGGACGATACGACTGTGCCAGCAGCCGATGCCGCGCCAAAGATTACCAAAAAAATGGTCAAGATCATCAAGATCAACAAAGACGGCGAAACCGTGGATATCACCGGCCATGACGGTGACGGCAAAGAGGTGACGAAAATCGAGCGCGACGGCAAGATTTTCATCTTCCGCACCGACAAAAAACTGTCGCAGGAACAAGTCGAAAAAATGATCGAAAAAGCTCAAGAATCGCGCGAAGCAGCCGAGGATGCTTCCGTTGAGGCGAATGAGGCACGCGTCGAAGCAGAGGCTGCACGCAGCGAGGCCGAAGCCGCTTGGGGCGACGCTAAGGCCGTTCGCGCAAACGCTGAAGCCGCAAGTACTCATGCCGAAGCGATGCGGGTCCACGCGGTTGCAATGGCCGCTAATTACATCCCCGAGATCGACATAAAAGAAATCACCAATAACTGCAAAGAAGGCAAACCGGTAACAACTGACGTGAGCGGCTTCGACGGGCAGAACAAGTCGACGATCAAAATAGTGATGTGCGGTAAGTGGCAGGCGAAGCTGGCGCGAAAGGAAGCGCTCAGAGGTCTTAAGGAAGCGCGGAGCGAAATC
>JBKJLZ010000014.1:0-4971 GCA_046596705.1 Sphingorhabdus sp.
GCTGCGGGCGGTGCTGCGGTTCGACATCGGGGTCGCATGTTGGAGGCGCCGCTGATACGGCGGTACCGGAATATCATTTCAACTGGAGAAATCACCAATGCGTGATGGTGTTATCGAAGTAGCTCCTCAGCGCTACCGCGAAAATTACGGTCGTTATTACGAAGAATTCGTCGTCGGCGATGTCTACGAGCATCGCCCTGGGCGGACGATTACCGAGACTGACAATACTTGGTTTACCTTGCTGACAATGAACACGCATCCGTCGCACTTCGATGTCGAATTCGCGGCGAAGACGGAATTCAAGAAGCCGTTGGTCTGCTCGCCGTTAACGGTTGCGATCATGACCGGGCAGAGTGTTTCGGACGTTAGCCAGAAAGCCGTGGCCAATCTGGGGTGGAAAGAAATTCGGATGCTTAAGCCGATGTTTGCCGGCGACACGCTCACTTCAGAAACCGAGGTCCTGGAAAAACGAGAGTCAGCCAAGCGACCCGAGCAGGGTATCGTGACGATCAAGACAATCGGCAAGAACCAGCATGGTGAGGTCGTGTGCGACTTCATCCGGACGATGCTGATCTGGAAAATGGGCTACGGCCCGATGGAGAGTTAAAAATGGCGACCGCCGCGAGTACATTCCACACCCCAATGGCAGCCGACGAGGAGGCCGCCTTGCTCGATGCCATTCAGAAGTGGGTCGATAAGGAAGTGCGTCCCGTCGTGCAGAAATACGACCATGATGACGTCTGGCCCGAGGAAATCGTGGAGCAGATGGTGGAAATGGGCCTGTTCGGAGCCACCATTGGTCAGGAATATGGCGGGCTTGGGCTGTCGGCGGTAACCTATGCGAAGATCGTCGCGCTGATTTCGTCTTACTGGATGGCGATAACCGGGATTTTTAACTCGCACCTCATCATGGCATGCGCTGTCGAGCGGTTCGGTACCGCTCCGCAAAAAGCCAAGTGGCTGCCTAAATTTGCCAGCGGGGAAATCCGCGGCGGGCTGGCGCTGACCGAACCCAATGCCGGGACCGACTTGCAGGCGATCCGCATGACGGCCGTCAAGGATGGCGACGATTATGTGCTCAACGGCACCAAGACGTGGATTTCGAATGGTATCAAAGGGAGCTGCTTTGCGATGCTCGCAAAGACCGACCCGAAAGCGGAGCCGCGATACAAAGGAATGAGCTTCTTCATTACGCCTAAGCAGGAAGGCTTTACGACGGGCAAAAAGTTCAAAAAGCTTGGCTATAATTGCATCGACAGCGCCGAACTCATCCTGGAAAACTATCGCATTCCCGAAGATAATTTGATTGGCGGCGTCGAAGGGCAGGGCTTTTTCCAGGCGACCGGCGGTCTTGAGCTTGGTCGCATCAATGTCGCCGCTCGCGGCGTTGGCTTGGCCGAAGGCGCGTTGCGGCTTGCGACCGAATATGCGCAATTGCGTGAAACAATGGGCAAGCCAATTTCCGAGCATCAGGCTATCCAGCTCAAGATCGGCGAAATGGTCACCCGCGCTCGCGCGGCGCGATTGCTGACCTTCGATGCAGCGGAAGCCTATGACCGCGGCGAACGCTGCGACATGGAGGCAGGTATGGCGAAATTTTATGCTTCCGAAGCTGCCGTATCCAACAGTCAAGATGCAATGCGTGTTTTTGGTGGTTATAGTTACTCGAAAGAGTATGATATTGAGCGCCTTTACCGGGACTCGATGCTGATGTGCATCGGCGAGGGGACCAATGAGATGCAGCGCATTATCATTTCCAAGCAATGGATGAAGGCGAACCCTGCGTGAGTGAGCGCCCGCTTCCGCTTGCCGGTTTCCGTTTTCTTAGCGCCGAGCAATATGGCGCTGGGCCTTATGGCACGCAATTCCTCGCGCAGTTAGGGGCAGAAGTTATCAAGATAGAGCCACCAAAAGGTGGCGATACTGCAAGGCAAGTGGGGCCGCATTTTTTACGTGAAGGGGAGAGCGTTTATTTCCATGCGTTCAACCTGAACAAGAAATCACTGACGCTTGATCTGAACAGTGCAGAGGGCAGGGCGATCTTTCAGAAGCTGGTTGCTTCTAGTCACGCCGTTGCCAATAATCTGCGTGGCGATCTGCCCGAACGGATGGGGCTGAACTACGATGCGCTGAAAGATGTCAACCCTGCCATCGTCTGTGCGCATCTGTCGGCCTATGGCCGCGATAATGCGCGGGCAAAATGGCCGGGTTACGATTATCTGATGCAGGCCGAGGCCGGTTTTTGCGCGCTGACTGGCGATCCGGATGGTGAACCGCAACGTATGGGGCTTTCGATAGTCGATTTCATGACTGGCACGATGATGGCGGTTGGGCTGCTCGCCGCTTTGGTGGATGCGCAGCGAAGCGGGCTTGGTCGGGACGTCGATCTCGATTTGCTCTCAACCGCTGTTCACCAGACCAGCTATCCTGCGTTGTGGTATTTAAATGAAGGTGATGTGACGCAGCGCACTCCGCGCTCGGCGCATCCGTCAGCTACGCCGAGCCAGATGTTTCGTTCGGCGGACGGCTGGATGTTCGTGATGTGCCAGTTGCCGAAATTCTGGACATTGTTGACCGAAAAAACCGGCTGCAGCGACCTTGCCGCAGACCCACGTTTCACGACAGAGGCCGACCGCCTTGCCAACCGCACCGAACTAAGTGCTTTGCTGGACAATGTGTTCCAACAACAGCCGACCGCTCACTGGCAAGCGCTTCTCGAGGGCTCAGTTCCCATTGCGCCGGTTAATCAACTTGACCAGGCGCTCGATAATCCGTGGCTCGACATCGTCGGCATGCACGACACCGTCAGCCATCCGGACCGTGACGAATTCCGCGTTTTGGCTAGCCCGATCCGCCTCGATGGCAAGCGGTTGCCTAACAGGGCGGGGCCGCTATTGGGCGCGGACAGCGACGATTTGCTGGCCGAGCTGGGATATGACGAAAGCGCCATCGCCGACCTGCGGGCTGGCGGGATAGTCTGAAGGCTCGGCGGGGTGGGCAAGCTTTCCGGCATAAAAGTCGTCGACCTCTCGGTATTCCTGCCTGGACCGATGTTGACCATGATGATGGCCGACCAAGGTGCAGAGGTGATCAAGGTCGAGACAGCCGCTGGCGACCCTGCGCGTGAGCAGGCACCGTTCGAAGCGGGACAGTCGGTGTGGTTCCGTAATCTCAACCGCGGCAAGCAAAGCATTGTCCTTGATCTAAAGAGCGAAGCTGGCACGCAGAGGCTCTGGGACTTGATTGACGGTGCAGATGTCTTTGTCGAAGGCTTTCGCCCTGGTGTCATGAAGCGGCTCGGGTTCGATTATGACGCGGTGTCGGCGCGTAACCCTCTCATTGTGTATTGCTCGATTTCCGCATTCGGGCAGACCGGCGAATTAGCACATCATCCAGCGCATGATATGGCGGTGCAGGCAATGGCTGGGTTCTTATCGGTAAATGACGGACCCGACGGAGTACCGGTCGTGCCGGGTATGCCCTCGGCCGATATGGCTGCTGGTCTGACGGGACTTTCGGCGGTGCTGATGGCGCTGATCGGACGCGAGCGGACCGGGAAGGGCGATTACATCGACTGTGCGATGTTCGACAGCATGCTTCCATGGTGTGCTCACATTGCTGGCGACGCAATAGCTGGCGGCGAAACACCGCGTTCGAGAAAGCAGCGGTCGTTGGGCGGAGCTGCATTCTATCAGGTGTACGAAACAGCGGATTGCAGGCACGTCGTGCTAGGTGGACGTGAGCTGAAGTTTGTGACGAACTTAATGACTGCGCTTGGGCGACCCGATCTGATCGCCATTGCCGAACGCCCGGCAGGCGAACAGGACGAGTTGATCGAATTTCTGAGCGCTACATTCGCGACCAAATCACGCAATGATTGGGTTACCTGGTTTATGGACAAAGATGTCGCTTTTTCACCCGTGCTTGATTTCCGCGAATCGCTTGACCAGTCGCATATTGTGGAACGCGGCCTTTTGGTCGAGCATGACGGCGCGCACCAGATCGGGCCATCAATACGGTTTGCAAGCGAACAATGGTCGCCCTCAAACGCGCCGCAGCTCAACAGCGATGGCTAAGCGCCTACCCCTCAATATCGATATGCATCGAATAAGCGAAGCGGTCGCCGGGATGATGGCTGGCAGAAATTTCAAGAATCCGGTTGGTTGCGTCATGGTAGCAGCGCAGGATACGCAAGCACGGTGCTCGCTTGACGATACCCAACGCCTTCGCGACTTCAGCGCTCGCAGCAATCGCCTGTATGTCTTGCGTTACCTTGACAAAGTTGATCTTCGCCAGCCGCTCTATCTGCTTGAAAATCGTGTCCTCGGTCGGATCGATACGGTCGACAATCATTGCCAGGCTTTCATGAACATAGGCGACGGTCAACGCCAGCGGCTCGGTCGAATCGGCGCTTCGGCGCAGACCTTGAAACCGAGTCCAGCGGCCACCCGCGAGCAGGCCCAATTGTTCAGCCACGGTGCGCGGCAGCGGGCCGTCGCTGAGCCTTTCGAAACTAGCCCTTGTGTTGCGCGCATATTGCAAGATTTCAGCGACATTGGACAATGGCTGGTGCAACGCGCCACCGCGCGCCGCTGCGGGCTGGATGCTCGTCCCCGAACCGCGCCGTCGCGAAATCAGCCCTTCGGTCTGCAACGAGCGCAAGGCTTCGCGAACGGTAAAACGCGAAACGCCGTAGCGTTTGCACAAGTCGCTCTCGGTCGGAAACGTATCGCCGTGGTAGTGTCCGCTCAGAATTTCTTCGCGAAGCTCGTCGGCCAGTTCTTTATATCGCGGCTTTGCGGCCAAACTGTCTCTCCCCGTTTTGCGGTTTTCCGCGCATGAGCACGTCCTTAAGCCTGATCGAGCAACTCGCCAAGCATTTGCAGCGAAAGGTGGACGATGCGACGCGCGATAAAGCGCGGTTGCATTTGCTTGACTGGTTGGGCTGTGTGGCCGGGGCTCGGGAGAGCG
>JBKJLZ010000038.1:0-4035 GCA_046596705.1 Sphingorhabdus sp.
TATATTTCTTGGCGTTGTCCCATGCGCCGCCGCCCGAGGTCATCGAGATCGCGACGAACAAGCCGCCCACGATCACGCCCAGAAGCAACGCGCCCAGGGCAGCAAAGCCCTGAGCGGGGCCAGCGACCCAGCTGATCACGAAGTATACCGCAATTGGTGCCAGCACTGGCAACAATGAAGGAATGATCATCTCGCGGATGGCCGCCTTGGTAACCAAGTCAACAGTACGTGCATAATCGGGCTTCGACGTGCCGTCCATGATGCCGGGGTTGCTCGCAAACTGGTCGCGAACATCCTTCACCACTTCGCCCGCAGCCTTGCCGACCGCAGTCATGCCCATCGCTCCGAAGAGATAAGGCAACAACGCACCAAGCAACAGTCCGACAATTACATAAGGGTTCATCAGCGTGAAATCGACGCCGCCTTCAGCAAGGCCGAGTTTCTCCGAATAGAACGCCAGGTCAGCAGTGTAGGCACCGAACAGCACGAGTGCCGCCAGTGCCGCGGAACCGATGGCATAGCCCTTGGTCACAGCCTTTGTGGTGTTACCCACAGCGTCGAGCGCGTCGGTCTTTTCACGAACCGATTTGTCCATTTCAGACATCTCAGCAATGCCGCCTGCGTTATCGGTCACCGGACCATAAGCATCAAGCGCCACGACCATACCGGCCAGCGCCAGCATCGACGTTGCGGCAAACGCAATTCCGATGATGCCAGCCAGCTGGAACGACACGATGATGCCGACGCAGATAACCAAAGTAGGCAATGCAGTCGATTCAAGGCTGATCGCCAGACCCTGGATGACGTTGGTGCCGTGGCCGGTTTCCGATGCCTTGGCGATCGAACGGACCGGGCGGTAGTTGGTGCCGGTATAATATTCGGTGATCCAGACGAGAAGCCCAGTGACAGCCAAACCAACCATCATCGAATAGAACAAGGTCAAACCACTGAATTGGCCCGTGCTATAAGTGATCGCGGCATTCATATCGCCAAGCGTTTGCGTGGTGACATAATAGATTGCCGGGATCGACGAAAGCGCGGTGACAAGGAAGCCCTTGTACATCGCACCCATAATATTGGTGCCGCCACCCAGACGGACGAAGAACGTACCTAGGATCGACGTCAGGATACAGATACCGCCGACAACCAATGGCAATGACATCAGGTTGAGCAGTTCAGCCGCTGGCATCGTCACTGGCATCAACAACGCCAGCAGAACCATCGTCGCGCCAATGGTAACAACATAGGTTTCGAACAAGTCAGCCGCCATACCGGCGCAATCGCCAACATTATCGCCAACGTTATCGGCGATAGTTGCAGGGTTGCGTGGGTCGTCCTCAGGGATGTTTGCTTCGACCTTGCCGACCAAGTCAGCGCCAACGTCGGCAGCCTTGGTAAAGATACCGCCGCCCAAACGCGCGAAGATCGAAATCAGCGATGCGCCGAACGCCAATGCCAGCAAGCCGTCAATAACTTCGCGGCTGTTTGGCAGGTTTCCTGCAACTTCTGTGAGGTAATAAAAGAAACCCGCAATCGCGAGCAACGCCAGACCAGCAACGAGCATTCCGGTAATTGCACCGGCATTAAACGCCATCGTCAGGCCTTTTTGCAAGGACTCGCTAGCCGCTTGTGCGGTGCGGACGTTGGCACGAACCGAAATGTTCATTCCGATAAAGCCGGTGGCTCCCGAAAGCACTGCACCGAGCACAAAGCCGACTGCCGAGAGCGGACCCAAGAACACGCCGACCAAGATAGCAACGACAACGCCGACAATGGCGATAGTGCGATATTGGCGCGTCAAATAGGCGCCAGCGCCCTCTTGAATTGCGGCTGCAATTTCCTGCATCCGCGGCGTACCGGCCGAAGCCGCGAGCACCGAGCGGCTCGTAATAATTCCATACAGCACGGCAACAAGCCCGCACAATATGGCCATAATTGACAAAGACATAGACTGTCCCTTCCCCGTTTCTCTTTGTTAGAAATTCTCTCCCGGCGCACCCTCTAAGGAACGCAAGCCGCTGCGCTATAGGGTGGCTTTAATGTGCAAGGCAACCCTTAAAAGTGGCCTGTCGGGCGGGTTTGCTTCAATGATGTTGATAACCAAGCGATGGCGGTAAGTCGACGTGGCGGCCATCGTCATGCAAGCTCAGGCCCGCGCCTTCGATGACGACGCCTATCAAAGTTGCATAAGCCGGTACTTCGACATCGGGTGAGCTTGCAAACAGCAACTCATAATCGTCACCCCAACTGGCCGCCTGGACCCGGCTGTCGAGACTATCGCCGCGATAGCTGACATAAAGCGACGATAATGGAATGCTGGCCAAATCGATAGATATGCCTACCTTGCTGGCGCTCGCCATCCGTTCAGCGTCAAGCAGCAGCCCGTCCGAGATATCCATCATGGCGTTGACCAGCGGCGCAAGCGCCTGGCCTTCGACAAGTCGGGGTTCTGGGCGGTTGTAGGCGTTGGCCAAGGGTCCGACTTCATCGAAACCGGCATCTATCAGTTCAAATCCTGCGAGCGCATCGCCAAGCGTACCGGTGACATACAGCAGATCGCCGGCCTGCGCGCCGCTGCGTGAGGGCACCGGTCGATGGGTGGCGGCCCCAATCGCAGTCAACCCCATAGCGCGCTTGTCACCGCGATTGGTCACGGTATCGCCGCCCAGTAAGGCAACGCCGTAATGCTCCAGCACAACCTGCAAGCCGTCGGCAAACTTCCTGTCCCATTCATCCTCGCCGAGCATGAAACCAAGCAGCACCCCCGTTGGCCGCGCGCCTTTCGCTGCCAGATCAGACAGGTTTGAAGCAACCAGCTTCCACGCAACATCGGATGGATCGGCGTTGGAAAGCCAGTGCACGCCTTCAGCCATCATGTCGTGAGTGAGGATGAGCGCTTCATTGCCAAACTCGATAACTGCCGTATCGTCCAACAACCCCCGCGCGGCCGGATCGGTCGCCATTGCGCGCATCAGGCCGATGAAGGTGGATTCGCTGGTCAGCCGCGCTTCGCTTTAGCGACAGAGTCCAGCAACCCGTTTACAAATTTCGCGTCTTTGGCATCAAAAAACGCATGGGCGACGTCCATATATTCGTTGATGACGGTCCCTGTCGGCACATCAGGCCGCGCAATGATTTCGTACGTCCCGGCACGCAGGATTTGCAGCATTGTCTTGTCAAGACGACCGATTTTCCATTGCTCACCCAGATTGGCTTCGATGAGCTCGTCAATATCGGCGCGGCGACCATCGGTGCCGACCACGACGTCATCGAAAAAATCGACATCGGCGTCGATCAGCTGTGCATCTTCGATATCCTTGCCCAACCGATGCTCATGAAACTGCCCCAGCAGCCGCGCCAGACCGATCTCTTCCATGTCCATCTGGTACAGCGCCTGCACCGCGGCTAGCCTTGCGGCGGATCGCGCTTTGGAGGTGGAGGTCTTGCTCATAATCTTTTCCTTACGCTCAGCGCATGCGCTGGCAATCCTTCGGCGTCGGCGAGCGTGGCCGCCGCAGGACCAATCGCGTCAACCGCCGCTTTATCGAGCGAGATGAAGCTGGTGCGCTTCATAAAATCGAGCACCGATAGCCCCGAGGCAAAACGCGCGCGCCTGCCGGTGGGCAATACGTGGTTCGGGCCAGCAACATAATCGCCAATAGCTTCGGGGGTCATGCGGCCCAGAAAGACCGAACCGGCGTGGCGGATCATACCGAACAAGGCTTCAGCGCGGTCTTCATCTACCGCGAGTTCGACATGCTCACCCGCCAATCGGTTGACCAGCGGCATTGCATCCTCGAGAGTGTTCACCACCACAATAGCGCCATTGTCGGCCCAGCTTGTGCTTGCAACGCCGCCCGTCGCCAGTTCCGACAGCTGTTTTTCAACCGCCGCCGCAACATTGTCGGCAAAGGCCGCATTTTCGGTGAACAATATCGACTGGCTGGTCGGGTCATGCTCGGCTTGGCTCAGCAAATCCGCTGCGATCCAGTCAGGCTGGTTCTTGGCGTCGGCAACCACGATAATCTCCGAAGG
>JBKJLZ010000304.1:0-3300 GCA_046596705.1 Sphingorhabdus sp.
GCGCTCAACAGCATGGCGAAGGCTGGACGCCCGGTGCTCGACCCGACGCGGGTTTTTGCTGTCATGGACCATATTGTCGATACCAGGCCCGGACGAGGCCCAGAGGTACATGGTGGAACTTTGGTGCCGGGCGGCGATGCTTTCATCACTGAAACCCGCGCAGCTTGCCATACCGCAGGGATCACGTTGTTCGATGTGGGCGACCCCGATCAAGGGATTACTCATGTCATTTCGCCCGAGCTTGGGATCGTGTTGCCGGGATGCACATTAATTGCCCCCGACAGTCACACCTGCACCCAAGGGGCGTTCGGCGCCTTGGCATGGGGCATCGGATCATCGGAGGCAGAGCATGCGATGGCAACGGGGACGTTGCGCGTGGCACGGCCGAAGACGATGCGCGTCACCTTTAACGGCACACTGCCAGCAGATGTGACCGCAAAGGACATGATTCTTCGGCTGCTGGCCGATCACGAGGCGGGCGGTGGCAAGGGTCATATTGTGGAATTTGCGGGCGAGGCCGTCGCGGCGCTCGACATGGAAGCGCGGATGACTTTGTGCAATATGGCAACCGAATTCGCCGCATTTTCGGGCATAATCGCGCCCGATATCAAGACCATTGAGTATCTGAAAGGCCGCCGTTATGCCCCCGACCCTCTGCCCGACTGGTCGGATTTGTACAGCGACGCAGGTGCAACGTTCGACAGCGAAATCACCATTGATGCAGCCAGCATCGAACCAATGGTAAGTTGGGGCACATCTCCAGGGCAGAGCATCCCGATAACAGGGACTGTCCCATTAGGGACTGTCCCCAAAGGGACAGTCCTTGACGCACTCAGCTATATGGGTCTGGAACCTGGTCAATCGCTCGCTGGCCTGCCGATCGACGTGGCATTTATCGGTAGTTGCACCAATGCGCGCCTGTCCGATCTTCGCCGCGCCGCCGCCATTTTGCAGGGCAAGCACAAAGCCCCCGGCGTGCTCGCCCTGGTCGTGCCCGGTTCGTCGTCGGTCAAACGCGCTGCCGAAGCCGAAGGGTTGGACCGCATTTTTACCGATGCCGGTTTCGAATGGCGCGAGAGCGGTTGTTCACTGTGTTTTTATGCTGGCGGTGAGAGCTTTCCCCCAGGAAGCCGGGTCATTTCATCGACCAACCGCAATTTCGTGGGGCGTCAAGGGCCCGACATACGAACCCATATTGCCAGCCCCGAAGTGGTTGCGGCCAGCGCGATTGCAGGCAAGATAGCCTTAGCATGACGCCGTTCGCTCCTCTCACATCGGTTGTAATGCCGCTGATCCGCGACAATATCGACACCGATAGCATCATCCCGTCGCGCGAAATGAAATCGACTGGCAAGACCGGACTGAAGGACGGACTGTTTGCACCGTGGCGGTACAGTGACGCCGAAACGCGCACACCAAACCCCGATTTCGTGCTGAACCAGCCCAAATTCGCCCGTGGCCGGATCCTTGCCAGCGGCGCGAATTTTGGATGCGGGTCGAGCCGCGAACATGCCGTCTGGGCGCTCGCGGAATATGGCATAGCCTGTATTGTCGCGGAGAGTTTTGCACCGATATTCTACAATAACTGTATTCGCAACGGCGTCGCCCCAATCGTGCTTCCTCCAGTGATCATCGCCGCGTTGGCAGGCAAAACCGCAACCGTTGATTTGAAGGCGCAAACAGTAAATGGACATTCTTTTGACATTGCGGGCGAAGCTAAAACAATGTTGCTAGAGGGCTTGGATGCAATCGACCTGACCATGAAACACCATGAAGCTATCACAAAATGGCAGACAGCGGACAGGCAACAACGGCCGTGGATTTATCTTAATCGTCCTCAAGCTATGTGTGGGGAGGAATTATGATTCTCGTTAGTGAAGTCGGCACTCGCGACGGGTTGCAGAGCATCGACCATGTCATGCCGCTGGAGGCCAAGAAGGCTTGGATCAAGGCCGAGGCCGAGGCCGGTGTTCGCGAGATCGAGGTGGGGAGCTTTGTCCCTTCATCACTGCTACCGCAACTTGCCGACACGGCGGAAGTGGTGGCATTTGCCAAAACCATTCGAGGTCTGTCGGTCGTCACGCTCGTGCCAAACTCCAAGGGTGCGGCGCGTGCGGTGGAGGCTGGTGTCCACGGCATGTCGATACCATTCTCAATGTCGGAAACGCACAGCCTTAAAAACGTCCGTAAGAACCACACAGCGATGGTCGAAGAAATCGGCATCATCGCCAAAATGGCTGAAGCCGCTGACATCCATTTCGCCGTCAGCCTGTCGACGGCTTTCGGCTGCACCATCGAAGGTCATGTTCCCGAAGAACAAGTCGTCCGCCTTGCCGAGGCGTCGGTCGCGGCGGGCGCAAAGGAACTGAGCCTCTCAGACACCACCGGATATGCTGACCCCGCACAGGTCAAACGACTGGTGCGCAAGGTGCAGGCTGCGGTTGGTCCGGGCATGCTGACCACCCTCCACCTGCACAACACGCGTGGGCTTGGCCTTGCCAATGTGCTCGCCGGGCTGGATGAAGGCATCACCACATTTGATGCGTCGCTCGGCGGTATCGGCGGCTGCCCCTTCGCGCCCGGCGCATCAGGTAATATCGTGACCGAGGATCTGGTGTTCATGTTACAGGCGATGGGGCTTGAGACGGGTATAGATTTGGAAAAATTGCTCAGGGTGCGTGAAATTGTCGCGGCCGCTTTGCCGGGCGAACAGCTCTACGGATTCACCCCCGATGCCGGCTTGCCGCTGGATTTCGCGCGACGGACTGCCGCATGAGCGCCGCGCCACTTTCCGGCCTACGCGTGGTCGAATTTACTCACATGATTATGGGACCATCGATCGGCGCTATTCTCGCCGGGCTTGGCGCAGAGGTCATCCATGTCGAGCCAATTGGCGGTGACAAAACGCGCACTCTAATCGGTTCAGGCTCGGGCTTTTTCCCGACGTTCAATCGCGGCAAACAAAGCATCTGCCTGAACCTTAAAACGCCCGAAGGCATCGCAGTCGCTAAAAAACTGGCTGATAGCGCCGACATTCTGGTCGAGAACTATCGCCCCGGCGCGATGGACCGGTTGGGGCTGGATTACGATTCGCTTGCCGCGACCAACGCGCGGCTTATTTATTGCTCGGCCAAGGGCTTTCTTGCTGGCCCTTATCAGAAGCGAACCGCGCTCGACGAAGTAGCACAGATGATGGGTGGGCTTGCCTATATGACCGGACCGCCGGGTCGGCCTCTTCGCGCCGGGTCTAGCGTAATTGATATAACCGGCGGCATGTTCGGAGTTATCGCGATCCAGGCT
>JBKJLZ010000321.1:0-7151 GCA_046596705.1 Sphingorhabdus sp.
CGCGGTTTCACCAAAGGCAACCGTTCCGGTTCTCATCTTGCCGGATAGCACCATAATCGACGAGAGCATGGATATTATGCGCTGGGCGCTCGGCCAAAATGATCCAGAAAATTGGCTAAACGGCGGTCATGAGGGATTAATCGAGCAGAATGATGGTCAATTCAAAGCGGCGCTCGACCGTTACAAATATCCGAACCGATACGGGCTGACCGACATAACGCCTTATCGTTCCAATGGGCTGGAGATACTGGCCGCACTCGACAATAATCTCGCTAATTCCCGGTTTCTAGGCGGCGAAAGCCAAAGCCTGGCAGACATCGCGATCTTTCCCTTTGTCCGCCAATTTGCCGCTACCGACCAAATCTGGTTCGGCACCCTCCCCCTGCCCGGCCTGCACC
Source organism: Sphingorhabdus sp. (assembly GCA_046596705.1). Lineage (GTDB taxonomy): Bacteria > Pseudomonadota > Alphaproteobacteria > Sphingomonadales > Sphingomonadaceae > Sphingorhabdus_B. The sequence goes on from JBKJLZ010000321.1 coordinate 399, forward strand.
GATGGCTTGGCGATTTGCTGGCGTCAAATCTGTTCGCCAGCATTATGGCCCGCTATCCGCCGTGGCGACCAACGGACGTGCCGATCATCTTTCCCTAAGCTATTTCATCAAAACCAACTCTTCGGCCATGCTCGGATGCAGCGCCACGGTGTCGTCAAACGCTTGCTTCGTAAGCCCCGCTTTCACCGCCACAGCCGCGGCCTGCAAAATTTCCGCGCTGTCGGGTCCAAGCATGTGAAGACCGACTACCTTATCGGTAGCACCATCGACGACCATTTTGTAAAGCGCTCGCTCATGTCGCCCTGCAAGGACGTTTTTCATGGCCCGGAAATCGCTTTTATAAACTTTGATGTCACCGAGTGCCTCCCGGGCCTGAGCTTCGGTCATCCCGACACCAGCTAATGGGGGGTTACTAAACACTGCACTAGGGATAACATCATAATCTACTGTTCTCGGGTTATCGCCAAATACCGTATCGGCAAACGCATGCCCTTCACGGATAGCAATCGGCGTCAATTGAACCCGGTTGGTCACGTCGCCGACAGCATAAATGCTCGGCACGCTGCTCCGGTTGTCGTTGCCGACGACAACCGCGCCGTCTGCGTCGAGCGCGACGCCAACTTCTTCCAGCCCTAATCCTTTGGTATGCGGCGTTCGGCCCACCGCCCACATCAAAAGATCGGTCTCGATCATGCCCTGGTCGCCTCCATCGATCAGCAAACTCCCGTCTGCTTGCTTGCTTGCCTCAAGAAACGCAAAACCCATCCGGATGTCGATCCCTTTCTCACGACTCATACTCAGCAGCTTCTCGACAATTTCCTGATCGTAACTACGAAGCATTTTGTCGCCGCGTGTCACCAGCGTGACATCGACCCCAAGCTCGTTGAAGATACCTGCGAATTCATTTGCGATGTAACCTGCACCCGCAATCACCGCACGCTTCGGAAGCTCGGGCAGATTAAATACTTCGTTTGACGTTATGCCCAATTCGGCTCCTGGCACATTGGGAACTGCCGGCCAAGCGCCGGTTGCAATCAATATATATTTTGCCCTGATTTCGCGGCCGGTAGCGAGTTCAACGGTGTTCGGCCCGGTAACCACTGCCCGTTGATAAATAACTTCGACGCCAGCATTGGCGAGAGTTTCGCTGTATAATCCTTCCAGTCGTTCCACCTCCGCAGCGACATTGTCGCGCAGTGTTGGCCAGTGAAACGAGGCACCGTCGGTGTTCCACCCAAAGCGCTTCGCGTCGGCAAGATCTTCGGCAAAATGTGACCCGTAAACTAACAGCTTTTTTGGAACACAGCCGCGGATGACGCATGTGCCACCAAGGCGGTGTTCCTCCGCCACAGCTACCCGGGCGCCATGGCCCGCCGATATTCGCGCTGCACGTACCCCGCCTGAACCCGCGCCAATCACGAAAAGGTCATAGTCAAATTCTGACATGCTTATATCTCTCTATTGCAATGGCGATATGGTTATGAGGAGGGGCTATTACCAATAACATTAATCGAGCATCGTTATTGATTGCGACGATCCAACTCAGCCCTCGCCGAGCGCAGCTTCGATCAATGCCATCGTCGACGGATCAAAGCCGGTAGCTCCATTGTCACCGATACTCTTTGCGATCTCTTTGCCTAACTCGACCCCGAATTGGTCAAAGGGATTTATCCCGAGCAGCACCGCGTTAACAAACGTCCGATGCTCGTAAAATGCGATGAGCGCGCCGACTGTCGAGGGTGTTACGTCGTCCAACAACAATGTCGTTGACGGACGATTACCAACATAACTCCGTGCCAGATCATCAGAATTTTTGCCTGCCATCAAAGCGGCGCCTTGTGCAAAACAATTGACTAATAATGCCTCGTGGTGTGCTGGATCGAAATCATGTCCAGGCATCTTGCTGGCGAGAAATTCGACAGGAATCAGGTGCGTGCCCTGATGCAAAAGCTGGAATACCGCATGCTGCGCATCTGTGCCGACACCCCCCCACGTCACTGGCGCGCTGGCTCTACCAAGCGCCGCGCCTAGTGCGGTTACCGATTTGCCGTTCGACTCCATTTCAAGCTGCTGCAAATAGTCGGGTAACAAACGCAGCCGTTCGTCGTAAGCAAATACCGCTCGTGTTTCGCTATGCCGCGTTTGGGCATAATATAAATCGCACCAGGCGGCGAGAACTGGAGCGTTTTTCTGCAGATCAGCGCTACGGAAATGCCGGTCCATCGCCGCTGCACCTTCCAGCATTTCTTCATATACTGCCCAGCCCAATCCTAGCGCGACCGGAAAACCTATCGAGCACCACAGCGAATAACGGCCACCCACAGCCTCGTTGAAGGGCAGCACGCGGCTCTCGTCGATCCCCCACTCGATCGCCTTGTCTGGACACGCCGTCAGCGCGACGAACTTGGCAAACGGATCGGCTACACCGCCCTCACGCAACCATTCCATTGCACTTGATGCGTTAAGTAACGTCTCTGTCGTCGTGAATGTTTTGGAGGCAACGGCAACAATGGTTTTTTGTGGATCGAAACCAGCGACGGCTTCCGCGAGTGCTGCACCATCGACATTTGACACCACTTTGACGTCGTAGCGCGCCCCATCACGACCCAACGAATCAACTAGCAATTTTGGTCCCAACGCAGAGCCACCAATGCCGATATGCAGGATATGTTTGATTTCGCCCAAAGCGCCCGCATCGATTGCTTCGACCGAACCTCGCATACGGGCCTGTAATCCACGCGCGCGTGCAACCGCTTCCCCACTACCGTTGCCCCGCTCAGCCGTGTGTTCGGCAGCTCGCCCTTCGGTTGGATTGACAATTGCTCCGGCAAACAACGCGTCCCTTGCCGATGCCAGTTCCATCGCTGCCGACAGTTCGTGAAATGCCGAAAGTGCTTGCTGATCAAGATGTGTCTTGGAAAAATCAAAACGGATACCCGATTGCTCAATGGTCATATCTGACACACGCTGCGAATTCATAGAAAACAGTTCAGAAATTGTGTTTGGCTGATGCTTTTCCAGCGACGCCCAAATGCTATCCGTCATTGATGTCTCTCGTTTCAATCGCCAGTGAATCTCTGCACTGGCCAATAGCGCGGCTTCGCATTAGAAGGCCAGCCAATCTGTCAGCAGCTGACGTCAAAAAATTTGCGAGCACCCGTGAACCCGACCACCGAACAGCCTAACGCCATCAAATCAGAACCCGGCACGGATAGTGATCCACACAAATCATCGTCAGAATGGCGCGATTACGGAAAATTTCTTCTCAAACTGGCTCTGTTCGTGTTTGTAGTCCGAAGTTTTGTAATTTCTCCGTTCAACATTCCATCTGAATCAATGCAACCCCGGCTGCTGATTGGCGACTATCTACTCGTAGCAAAATGGCCTTTTGGCTACAGCAAATATAGCCTTCCATTCTCGATCCCGCTTATTCCTGGACGAATTTTCGCGACCGAGCCCGAACAGGGTGACGTTGTGGTTTTCAAAGCACCGCCAAGCCAGCGCGATGATTATATAAAAAGAGTTATCGGACTTCCTGGCGATGTCGTGCAGATGCGAAACGGCGTGCTTGAGATTAACGGCGTTGCTATCAAAAAAGAACGCATTGATGACCTCATCATCCCAGTCACCGATAACATGAAAGCTGCTGCGGATTTGGAAGGTTCGCCTTTCCCATGCTGGCTTCCTGATTTCCAGGAGCCATCAAAAACTGGTGGTACGCAATGCCGGTACCCCCGTTATACAGAAACACTACCCAACGGGCGCAGCTATGATATCCTTGACCTGGATAGTGGCTTGCCGGGCGATGACACTCAGGCATTTGTTGTTGGCGAAGACGAACTTTTTCTGATGGGCGACAATCGCGACCGTAGTGCGGACAGCCGGTTCCCTGCGGACGGAAAAGCAATAGGCATCGTACCGCAAGAAAATCTGGTCGGACGAGCGCTCGTCACTGTTTTTTCAACAGACGGGTCTTCGCGCTGGTTACTTCCCTGGACGTGGTTTAGCGCGATGCGGCCAGAACGGATTGGGAAATCGTTTTGAGCGTTAGTGAACAGAAAGACTGGATTGCGACCATCATTGGGGCATGCCCGACGGACTTTTCTCTTTACGCTCGCGCATTAACTCACGGCAGCACCGGACAGCCTGATTATCAGCGGCTAGAATTTTTGGGCGACCGGATATTGGGATTGGCGATAGCCGATATGCTCTATCATCAGTTTGGTGACGAGGCCGAAGGGCGATTATCTCATAGGCTGAATGCACTTGTTTCAGGGAGCACTTGCGCGGCAATTGCCCGGCAAATTGACTTGGCCCCGCATATTCGCCTTGGTAAGCAAGCCCGCGACGACGGTGCACAGCAAAGCGACAACGTGCTAGGGGACGTGATGGAGGCGGTTATTGGTGCGCTCTATCTCGATCAAGGAATGGATGCCGCTCGCGGTTTGATCGAGCGCCTCTGGTCTCCCTTGATCGATACCGCCGACGGAGCGCCAAAGCACCCCAAATCGGCCTTGCAGGAATGGTGTGCGGCCAATGGTCGCAAAACTCCTGACTATGTCATCACAAAAAAAGAAGGTCCACCGCACGCGATGCGCTTTGAAGTGATGGTTAAAGTAAAGGGGTTCGCGCCTGCCAGTGCAGAAGCGAACAGCAAGCAGGCAGCAGAAACCGCAGCGGCGTTGGCGTTTATGGAAGCGAATACATGACCAAGAAATGCGGCCATGTCGCTATTATCGGCGCGCCGAATGCGGGTAAATCAACGCTGGTAAATGCGCTCGTCGGGCAGAAAGTGGCGATTGTCAGTCCCAAGGCACAAACCACGCGGACGCGCATGCTAGGCGTTGCGCTGGAGGGTAACACACAAATTATACTGGTTGATACGCCTGGCATCTTCGCGGCGCAGCGTAGATTTGACCGGGCCATGGTTGCCGCGGCGTGGGATGGTGCAGGTGATGCGGATTTGATTACGCTGATCGTCGATGGCCGTGCGGGCGCCGGGCCAAAAGTTGAAAAGGTGGTTTCCGGCCTGAAAGACCGGCCAGAGCGGAAATGGCTTGTGCTTAACAAGGTGGATATTGCGGCGAAGGAGAAACTCCTGCTGCTGACAACCAAGCTCACCGAAATGTGCGCGTTCGAGCAAATCTATTACATTAGCGCAGCGACCGGAGACGGCCTGGCCGAATTCAAAACAGCGATTGCCGACGCGATGCCGGCGGGCGAATGGCATTTTCCTGAGGATCAGGTTTCGGATGCGTCCGACCGCTTGATGGCAACCGAAATCACCCGTGAGCAGTTGTACCTCCAACTTCACGAAGAACTGCCTTATGCCAGCGCAGTCGAAACCGAAAAATACACCGAACGCGACGACGGTTCGGTCGAAATTCACCAGCAGATATTAGTTGCCAGGCCAACACAGCGCGCAATCGTGCTCGGCAAAGGTGGCACGCGGATCAAAGCCATAGGCGAGGCCGCGCGCCTGGAATTGTCGAAACTAATGGGCGTAAAGGTTCACCTCTACCTCCACGTGAAGGTCAAGCCCGATTGGGACGAAGACCGAAGCCTTTACCGCGACATCGGGCTTGAATGGGTTGAGTAAGCTAGGGTGTGGACTCAATTGATCCAACATTTGATGGCGAAGATGTGGAGCATGGCGAGGAAGTTTTGGGCGTATTTCTCGAAGCGCGTCGATAGCCTTCGCATGTCTTTCATTTTGCAGAAGAAGCGTTCGACAATGTTGCGCATGGCATAGAGATTGGCATCGTGCGGGGAAGGATTTCGGGCATTACTCTTTGCCGGAACGACGCACAAAGCGCCTTCTTCTGCGATCTGCCGCCTGATCGTCCCGCTGCCATAGGCCTTATCGGCGATGATCGCGAGCGGCGGCTTCTTCCAGTTAAGAAAGGCATGCATCATCTGGCTATCATGAACATTCCCGCCAGATATTGCCAGACGCAAGGGTCGACCCTTGGCGTCTACAGCAGCGTGAACTTTGCACGTGCGACCTCCGCGTGAGCGGCCAATAGCCTCTTGTAGCTCCCCCTTTTTGAACCGCTGGCGGCTCTATGTGCTCTGACGATGCTGGCGTCTATGAACACCAGCGCATCATCGCATTCCTTGGCCAAGGCATCGAATATCCCCTTCCAAATCCCGCGCTGGGCCCAGCGATTATACCGGTTATACACCGTCGTTCTGGGGCCATATCGCTCGGGCAAATCCCGCCACGGTGCGCCTGTGCGCAAGATATAGAAAATCCCGCTCAACACGCGCCGGTCATCGACCCGAGCAGGGCCATGCTTGGCAAGTGGCAACAAAGGCTCAATCGCCGCCCACTCCTCATCCGATAAATCAAAACGCATAATCCAATCTCCTTCGTGAAGCATTGAACCAGTATCACTACAATAAATCAACAGGATAATATAAGTTCACACCCTAGCACCCCGTGCTCCTGCGTAGGCAGGAGCTCTGGAAATCGAGTACGTGCGGGCCAAACAGCGCTCCTGCCTACGCAGGAGAACGGCAGTTTTGGCCTTGGCGTTCGTTAGACGCCGATAACACCCTGTGCTCCTGCGTAGGCAGGAGCGCTGGAAATTGAAAACAACATGTGCCAGACTGGGCTCCCGCATAAGAAGGGGAAGAACGAGAGCTATGATGCTGAAATCCGGTCATGTTTACATGATGGCGAACAGGCGCCGTGGAAAAACCTATCTCGGCGTTTCTAGCAAACTTCCGCAGCGTGTTTACCAGCACAAA
>JBKJLZ010000043.1:0-2612 GCA_046596705.1 Sphingorhabdus sp.
TACAAAGACATCGCACAAATGCTGGAGCCATCGATATCCTTTGCAACAGGCGACAACAAAAAAAGAGGGGAACTTCAGATTAGATAGACGAGTCCTTCTTTGGCCATACCCTCAGCAGCAGGAGTAGACTCGCTTGGTATGTGTACCAGCATTGCGGCGATGTCTTTGTAATCGTTATTCTGACGAGCCCATTCAGCAAGGCGGCACAACAGATTTCGTTTTCCCGCGAAGTGACTCAAGTTCACTGCTGTCCGGCAATTTTGCCGAGGGCGTAGGGTATCGCACTGATAAAGAAGGAGAAAACGGATTTTAGGGGTGTCACCGACTTGAACGCCGATTTGAGAACCTGGGTTTTTTCGGCCTCGGGGTTTCTCAATGTTCACCGGCAAACTGGTTTTCGCCCAGCTTATGGGCTTTCTGCCGCTGCACACATTTCGTCGCTGCGTTGCGCGATATCCCTCGAGCTACCCGACCAAAACGTTTTCGCATCTCGATCAATATCTGTGCATGGCTTTCGCCCAACTGACCTTCCGCGAGAGCCTACGCGATATCGAAGTCTGTCTGCGCGCGCACAAATCCAAAATCTATCATTTCGGCATTCGTGGGCACGTCGCGCGGAGCAATCTGGGCGATGCGAACGAAAAACGCGACTGGCGCATTTATCGCGATTTTGCCAATGCCTTGATCGTCGAAGCGCGGCGACTTTACGCAGGCGATGCCTTCAGGGTTGATCTGGAAAACACCGTGTACGCTCTTGATACCACGACCATCGACCTTTCGCTCAAGGTGTTTCCGTGGGCGCATTTTCGCAAGGCCAAAGCCGCCGTGAAGATGCACACGCAAATCGATCTGCGCGGCAATATCCCGTCATTTATCTACGTTTCTGACGGCAAAATGCACGAAGTGAACGTGCTCGACCTGATGATGCCGGAGCCCGGAAGCTTCACGATTATGGATCGCGGGTTCCTTGATTTTACGCGATTGTATCGCCTCACGCAGGCTGCGGCTTTCTTCGTCATCCGTCCAAAAAGCAACACGCTTTTCAGGCGCGTCTATTCTCGCCCTGTCGATAAAACGACGGGCTCCGTGGCTTGTAACCAAGCCACTGCGCTGCGATCAAACCGGTCGTCTCACCGGCCTAAAATCACCCGACGACTATCCGCAATATCTGCGCTACGTCGTTTTCCACGACGAGAAAACCGACAAGCGTCTCGGCTTCTTCACCAACAATTTCGAGCTTCCCGCGTTGGTCATCGCTCAGCTTTACAAATGTCGCTGGCAGGTCGAGCTCTTTTTCAAATGGATCAAACAGCACCTGCGGATCAAGGCGTTTTTCGGCACCAACGAGAACGCAGTCAAAACGCAAATCTGGATCGCCATCAGCGTTTATGTGCTCATCGCCATCGTCAAAAAACGTCTCGGCGTCGAAGCCTCGCTCTACACAATCCTACAGATATTGAGCCTCGCGCTTTTCGAAAAAGCGCCGCTACACCAATTGCTTAGTGACAGGGCGCTGCAAACCCTCGACGACGAATATTCTAACCAATTGAATCTGTTACGATAATTGCCGGACAGCAGTGAGTGGAAATAGGTTCTTTGCTACGGTGATACGGGCCTGAGGAGGGTTTCTCTAATCTGTCGGCAATTCGATGACACTGGCCATTTCGCCGCCGCCATGGATGGTGAGCATTGGCGGCCTTCCGTGCGGCGTCTGCACGAAATGATCGGCATCGGCCCCGGCGATGGACAAGCGAACGCGGCTGCCTTGGGCGAAGCGCCATGCCGTCGGCAGCAGGGCGAAGCGCAGGAGCTGCGGTTCGCCGATCGGCATGGGCCTGGCGTCCTTGCGCGAGAAGCTGCGCCACGGCCAGGTCGTGCGGTAGTTGCGCGGCGCCGTGCCCTCGGCACGATGGATGGCGCGCAGCACGCCTTCCGTCACATATCGCAGCGTGCCATCGGCCTCGACCTCGGAGAGATAGACGAATACGGCGGCATCGGGCTCGCTCGAGGAAAGCCACAGCGACACAACGGGGTGGCCCGCGATCTCCAGGTCAGCCTCGAGCACCGGGCCGGTGAAGTTCAGGAGCTGTGGAGCACGGCTTGGCCAGTCGGCGTAGTATGAAGTCGCATCGATGCCGGCGATGCGCTCGTAGCGCGTCTGCTTGCCCGTGCCGGCGGTGAAATCCGCCTGATATATCTCTTCGCTCGGCGTGTGGGGCCGCGAGATCGCGAGCTGCGTGCCGGGCGCCGTATAGAGGAGCGCCCTACCGTTCACTGGTGGCCAATTCCGGGCCGAACGCCACTCCTCGGCATGAACCGTGAAGTAGTGGATGGGATCTTCCTCGAGAAGACCGGTGTCGCGACCCGCCAGATGTTGATCGAAGAAGCGCAGCACTTCACCCAGCACCGGCAGTTCCGGCTCGACCCGCGAGCGCCACGGCGAGGCATTGACGCGCGCGCCGTGATCCCATGGGCCCAGCATGACCCGGCGATGGGCGTTGGGCAGCGTGAGGTAGCGGGACAGCGCGCCGTTGGCGTAGCCCGCGCCGTCCATCCAGCCCGAGATGGCGTAGACCGCGACGTCCTCGGGAATTTCGTCGAGATACTTGTAG
>JBKJLZ010000222.1:0-2842 GCA_046596705.1 Sphingorhabdus sp.
CCCTCGACATGGATCAGCAGCCGTGTTTCGCCGCGCAGCACTGGCAGCAATGCACGGGCATCTTCAGCGCGGAGAAGCTCATCGTCGAACCCCGCCTTATTAGCGGCAAATTCCTGAGCCTCGCGCAGCATTGCTCGGAATGTTGCAAACGTTCCGGCGCGACTGCCGCCGGTCAGGCCAGCGCCAGATTCGCCGAATTCAGCAAACTGGAATGCACGAGCCTTTGTAATTGGCGATGAATCAGCGCCAAGATCGGCAATCGCGCCCTGTCCAGCAAACATGTTTTCACCGGCATCGGGTGCAACTACGGCTCGCGTGACACCTGCAGAGCGGTTAACTGCAATGGGTGTGCGGTACGGGTCAATCGCTGGCGCTATGTCGATACCTGCCGAAAAACCACTCTTACCCGCACTTTTGTCGTTGGTACCATTAACCGCATCGACTTCCGAGAGACCAAGGCGAGTGAAGCCGGCAAAGACTCCCGGGGTGACCCATTTGCCGCTTGCATCGATCTGGCGTGCGCCTACCGGAACAGCCACGCCGCTGCCCGCCGACACGACATTGCCGTCACGGATGACGACGGTGCCACCGTCTATTGGAGCTGAACCGTCTCCAATAACAACCTTACCACCGGTGATTGCGATGGTTTCGGCGTTTGCCTCGTAAGCCACAAACGAGCCCGCCAACGCGCCGGCAATACCCAATACGGGCCACCAAGAGGAGCGCCTCATTTCACATCTCCTTCGCCCGACTGGCCAAGCTCAAAATCGCTGACTGGCCGACGTTTGGGGTCGGCCGAATCGAACAGCAAGGCACCATCGATCCAAACCTTTTCAGGCCGGGAATAGACGCTCAACGGGTTGCCGTTCCAAAGCACCAGGTCTGCCATCTTGCCGGGCTTCAGGCTTCCGGTCTTGTCGGCAATGCCCAACGCTTTTGCCGGATTATAGGTGAGCCAGCGAATGACTTCTGCGTCGCTGATATTGACGCCCATGCGCCGTCCATCGGCTTGCGCCTTAGCGGCTTCCTGGTTCAATCGCTGGATCTGGTTCTCATCATCGGAATGAATGATCGTGCATGCGCCATTATTGTGGAGGATAGCAGCGTTTTCCGGAATTGCGTCATAAGCCTCCATCTTGAAGCCCCACCAATCGGCCCAAACAGCCGAACAGACACCAGCATCGCGCAGTAGATCGGCAATTTTATAACTTTCGACGGCGTGGTGGAATGTCGAAACTTTATAACCGAACTCCTTAGCCATATCGAGGACCAGCGCCATTTCATCCGCGCGGTAACAATGATTGTGGATCAGGATTTCTCCTTCGAGCACACCAGCCAATGTTTCCATGCCAAGATCACGGGTAAAATCCTTACCCGAGTCGCGCTTTTTTCTATATTCCTGCGCCTTGATCCATGTCTGCCGATTTACCGCCAAATTGCCCATGCGTGTAGAAGGCATCCGCCCCTTGGCGCCGTAAACTCGCTTCGGATTTTCACCGCAGGCCATTTTCATGCCATATGGTGCATCGGGAAATTTCATACCCTGCGCCGTTCGGGCATAGACATTCTTCAATGTCACCGAACGACCACCCATCAAGTTCGCCGAACCAGGCAGGATTTGCAGTGTCGTGATACCGCCATTGGCCAACGCGCGGCTGAAACCAGGGTCTTGCGGCCAGACGCTATGTTCTGCCCAAACTTCGGGTGTGGTGGGTGATGTCGCTTCGTTACCGTCGCTATGCGCCTCAACAGAGGGAGTCGGGTAGTTGCCCAAATGGCTATGCACATCAATAATGCCCGGCGTTACATATTTGCCGGTGCCGTCAAACACTGCAATATCGACTGGAATTGGCGTTTCAGGACCGCCAACTTTGCTTATTTTGCCGTTCGACATGAAAACCACACCGTTATCGATCCGCGCACCCTCGCCGTCGAATATAGTAACGTTGCGGATAGCAGTCGAAATGCCAGGATAAGCTTTATAGGTCGAAGGGAAAGGCGCAGGCAACTTGTCTGCTGGCTTGGACGCGGTTGCCGTTTCAGGCTTGTCCGCAGTCGCGCAACCCACAACAAACAGCGGCAACAGGCAGGCCAATGCCGCCCTCTGCAAAAAGATCATCTGGATTAGCTCCTGTCAGTAGTAGGATGCAGACCAGCAGCCTGTGGCTCGCCAACGCCTTCGTCGCCCTCAAGCGGCGCATCACGCAACGTGTCGAGGTGCATCCAGCGCTTTACGATTGGCGACACTAACAACACAGCCACGCTTATCCCAATCGTGATCCAGCCAAACATTTCGTAGATGTCGAGCAACCCTTGCTTGCTCATTTCGCCGCCTTCACCACCAGTTGCTTCACCGATCTTGCCAGCGACGAAATTACCCACAGCGGTCATATAGAACCACGCACCCATAATCAGAGAAGCAAGGAATTTAGGTGCAAGCCGGTTCATTGCCGACAAGCCCACCGGCGAAAGGCAAAGTTCAGCTGTGGTTGCTAGCAGATAATATAAGAAGACGAGATAGACGGGTGTCATCGCTGCTACGCCGAATGCCTCTGCGCCCCATACGAGCGCCAAATTTGCGAGGCCCATCTGAAATAGCGCAAGACCGAACTTCGCCGGTGCCGAAGGCTCCTTGCCGCGACGGCCCAGCCACTGCCAAAGTCCTGCGAACAGCGGTGCAAGCAGGATGATATAAATCGGATTGATCGATTGGAAGATACCGGAAGGAACCCCGCCGCGATCAACGAAGCGGTCAGTAAACAGGTTCATCGATCCGCCAGCCTGCTCGAACAGTCCCCAAAAGATCGGATTGAGACTGATCAGGAACAGGATTGCAAACATG
>JBKJLZ010000130.1:0-2565 GCA_046596705.1 Sphingorhabdus sp.
CCGTTCGTCGATTGCGTTGGCTGGCCGCAGGCAACAAGGGCTTGGAGAAGCAGGGCAAGCGCCCCATATAGCCAAAAACCTCTGATCATTAGGACTTCTCCTTGCACGCTCCCAAAAGCACAACAGCGGATATGGCCATCCGCGCGGCAAATGTCACCCTAAGCCTTGGCTCGAACGATGCCGAAGTGTCGATTTTGCGCGGCGTCGACCTGGAGGTGCCGTATGACAGCAGCGTTGCGTTGCTTGGGCCGTCGGGTTCTGGCAAAAGCTCACTAATGGCTGTGTTGGCGGGGCTGGAGCAGGCCAGCGGTGGCACCGTGCTGGTCGATGGGCTGGACTTTACAAAGTTGGATGAAGACGAATTGGCGCGAGCGCGGCGGGGACGGATCGGTATCGTGCTGCAGGCGTTTCACCTGCTGCCGACGATGACCGCGCTCGAAAATGTTGCGGTCCCCATGGAGTTGGCTGGAATTGCCGACCCGTTCGGAAAAGCAGCGGCGGAGCTGAATGCAGTGGGGCTTGGCCATCGCCTGACCCATTATCCTTCGCAGCTTTCAGGTGGCGAGCAACAGCGGGTGGCGATTGCTCGTGCGATGGCGGCGGCTCCCAAGATCATTTTTGCCGATGAACCTACTGGCAACCTCGATGGCTCGACCGGCACTTCGATTATTGACCTGCTGTTCGAACGACGCGCGGCGTTAGGCGCAACTTTGTTGATCATCACGCATGACGCAGACCTCGCAAAGAAATGCGACCGCGTTATCGCAATGCACGACGGTCATGTTGTTGAGAGCGTGGCTCTTCCCCCCTCCCCTTCAGGGGAGGGGCTGGGGGTGGGGCCTGTGGAATTAGCCGAGTGAACGCCTACAAGCCCCACCCCAACCCCTCCCCTGAAGGGGAGGGGCTTTTAAGTCTCGCTGCGATCTGGCGTATATCCCGCCGCGACCTGTCGGCGCGGATCAGGGGCTTGCGCCTGCTGGCGATTTGCCTGTTCCTCGGCGTCGCGACGCTAGCGGCGATCGGTAGTTTGACTGCTGGTATCGGCGAAGAATTGTCACGGCGCGGGCAAACCATATTGGGCGGCGATATCGAGGTCGCGATTGCCCAGCGCACAGCGACCGAGGCAGAACTTGCAGCCTTGCGCAAAGCTGGAAGCGTGTCCGAAACCGTCCGCCTGCGCGCAATGGCGATTAGCAGCGACAGCTTGCTCGCGGAATTAAAAGCCATTGACGGCGCTTATCCGCATTATGGAGTGTTGAAGTTGCAAGGCGGCACGGTTGCCAATGCCCCTGCAAAGGGCGAAATTTATATCGGACCGACGCTAAGCGAACGGCTCGACATTGCTAATGGCGGCGTAGTTCGTTTTGGCGAAGCGACGTTCAAGGTCGCTGGCATCATCGCTGAAGAACCTGACCGTTTGGGGGAAGGCTTTACGCTCGGGCCGGTCGCGATTATTAATATCGCGTCGCTTCCCAATACCGGTCTGATCCAGCCCGGCAGCATGTACGAGTCCAAATACCGCATCAAACTTGGCCCCAATCAAGACGCCGCAGCTGTCGGTAAAGCTTTGGAGGAACAATTCCCCTCCGCCGGTTGGGAAATCACTGACCGTTCGAACGGTGCACCAGGCACTCGCCGCTTTATCGAGCGGATGGGTCAGTTCCTGACGTTGGTTGGCCTTGCCTCATTGGTGATCGCGGGCATTGGCGTTGGCAACGGCGTCAGCAGCTATCTGGCCAGTAAGCGCGCCAGCATTGCAACGCTGAAAGTAACCGGCGCGGATTCCTCAACGATATTCCGGATTTATATGCTGCAAATATTGGCAGTCGCTATAGTTGCGATTGCCATTGGCCTGATCGTGGGCAGCTTCATGCCGATGGCAATTGGGGCAGTTGCTGGCGATATATTGCCAGTTGCGCCCGGCCTGACGTTTCATCCCTTGCCGCTTGCAGTGAGCGCAATCTACGGCCTGCTTATCGCTTTTGCATTCGCCTTGCCGCCGCTTGCCCGCGCTCGCACCGTCCCGGCTGCCGGATTATTTCGCGCGGTAGTCGAAGGCGACGCGCGTATTGACCGGCGCAGCAGCATCTGGGTCGCGAGCTCGATCATCGCAATTGTCGCATTGGCAGTAGCAACCGCTCGTGAACCGCTATTTTCGCTTGGCTTTATCGGTGCAGCCTTTGGCCTACTTCTGCTCCTGACGGGCATTGCCTGGGCCTTACGCTTCATATTCATCCGGCTCCCTCGCCCGAAAGCTCCCCTCCCCCGCCTTGCGCTTGCAAATTTGCATCGGCCCGGTGCGCAAACTTCGGCGCTAGTGGTGGCATTGGGCCTGGGGCTCACGCTGTTCATAACGCTAGCTGCGATCCAGACCAGCATAGCTAACGAAATAAAGAACAGCGTCCCGGAACGAGCGCCGAGCTTTTTCGTGCTCGACATCCCGCGCGATGAATCAGACAAGTTTACGCAAATGGTCAAGGCAGCCGACCCCAAAGGAGTCATCAACCTGATTCCGGCACTTCGCGGAACGATTATCGAATTTGGCGGTCAGCGCGTCGATCAGCT
>JBKJLZ010000318.1:0-8264 GCA_046596705.1 Sphingorhabdus sp.
ACGGCAGCTTATACGTTATAGCTCAACAAAGCAGACTCTCCGGATCGTCGACGTGATCAACGAAGCCGCGATGTGAAATCAGCACAAGAAGGGAATTGTCATGGGGTTGGGTACCGACGACGTTGACGGTGACGGTTTTCATTCCGAGGATGAAGATTGTCCGCTATGCAAGGGCACCATCTGCCCAACACTGGTTGATAAAATCCTGAAAGCTGCTGAGAACGTCGGCCCCCCAATGAGCCTTGAAGAAATGACGCGCCATTTGCGATCCCTGTAACCTGCCTCGGCAGACTAAATATGTGATGATGACACCACTTTCCCATTATCACAGCCTTTTCGAGCTAATGCTTCATGAAGATGAGCTTGGTCGCCGCTTTGATCTCAACGAGGTGAGATGCGAGATAGATGATCTTAATGGGCACGCTACTTTCGTCGCTGCGTCACCTGAATTCGCAATCGCGTTGTTTTTCCCGGGCTGGTATGCCGGCGACACCTCGATAACGCCCGTCCACATTTCCGTTAAGGGCGATTTGCCAGCATTATTTAAGTGGTTGCCTACGCCGCTTGAGGATAAGCAAAACATCATTAAAAGCCTGATGATCGGAAAAGAAGCACAGGTCTTCGCGCTCCCCAGTGTTTAAGGTTTGTCGATCGACCGGGCAAACACCGGGGGAATCGCGGCACAGCCCGTTTTGGCTATCCGCGGGTTGATGATACATCCCCATTCAATTCATTGCCGTTATTTGACATACCGCAATTGCTTGAAGCGTCTCGCGAATGCCTCCAAGGGTCATGGGCTCCCAGTTTCTTGTATCCTTTACCATTGCTGTTGGGAAAGTGAGAAGTTTACAAGCATCGGGGCTGTTATCGGTGAGATCATAAATCTCAATAACTTCGTGATTGCTGAAATGGTAAAATTTTAAACCACCGACGACAGTGGCCGTAAATCCTCCGTCAGCTTGGAATTCAATATGGTCGATAACTTGGCGAAGCGCGCTTGCCAGCTTTGCTCGCATTTCAAATAAATCGTTGCCCTCAAGGTTTCCTAACCGATCAGCTATTCTGCGCACGGTAGCTCGACGGTCTTCGACACCACTACGGGTATTTTGCCGGACAATTTGAAGTAGTTTTTGGATTTCAGATTCTACCTCGGGCAATGCGGCACTATGCCGCTGAACCGTCTCATACAACATCTGCCTAAGTAACTGATCGGTCTCTTCTTCCCACCGGACAAATGCATCGTCGAGCCTTCGCTTTAGATTATCGCGTTCCGCTTCTTTGCCTTTCATCTTATCCGCACTTTTAGTTGCCTCAGTGGCCTCGGCATCGCTTAACTTGATGTCGGAGACCCACCTAAGAATTTTATGTTCTAATTCGTGATATGTGAATCGGTGCGAGATATCACAAACATGGCCGCGACGGTTGCCTGAGCACGTTAAATATACCGAGTTTGGTCCACGATTTCGCTTACCTTGTTTGTTACGAAATTCCATAGAACGCCCACACTGGCACCGGCTAATACCTACAAATAAGTTAGGCACCCTTCCAGTTTTACCGGGCTTGGCTCCGCAATAGCGCTTGGCGATCTCGGCCTGTGCTCGATAGAATACCTCCTCGCTAACCACTGTTTCGCCAGAGGCGGTGGCGAAATACCCTTTTATCGGTTCACCTATTTCACGACGGGGGCCGTTGTTCGCTTTAGTGTAAAGCTGCAATTCCCCAATTGTTCTCCGATCACTTAACAACATAGCAAGTGTTGACGCATTCCACCCATCTCCACCTTTGAAACTTCCTAAGCCTTCAGAATTGAAACGCCGGGCAATCGCTTCTTTACCTAAACCGTCAATGCAATAAGCAAATGCACGCTTTACGACCTGCGCCTGATCATTAAATTCCCAGTCACCGACAAGGGGCTCTCGTGCGTCATCGGCTTTAAGACAAAGCCAGCCCGGACCTTGGCGGGTCAGCTTTTTTCTTCCTCCAACCATTATTGAAGCCCGTTTTTCAGCCCAAACTTCTTGAAGCCGGTCGGCTTTGTCAGCCGACTCCCTATGGCCTTTCGTCAAGACTGCGTGGAGGGTCTGAAATAATTGAGGACTTTTTTGGAGAGTTGGGAGATCATAAATCATGTCATCGACGAGTGAAGCGATCGTTATGCCGCTTTCGACTATTTCCCTGATCATGCCAAAAGCATCCCAAGCATTTTCCCGGGACAATCGATCAATGTTCTCGACAATGAGCCACGAGCCTACAGCTATTTCTCCAGCCTTTATTCTGCTGAGAAATGAGGAGAGCGCGCCTTTCTTGCGATGTTGACCCGTGTAAGCCGACACACCCAGATCGCGCAGGCTGGTGTCAAGTTCGAGTCCATGTTGCAGCGCGAACCGCTCTGCTTTTGCCAATTGGCGTCGCAGTGAGTCGCCCTTCATCTGGGCAGGCGTCGAAAACCTGCTGTAGCTGTATCCTTTTATCATACCCCAAGCTGTAAACTATCGAAGCCCAGTTCTGCATTATTGAAATGCAGGGGGGAGATATACAGACCTTGTTGACATTCTGGCCGCCCGGTCCTGTGGACGCGAGGAATGTTTCGTCAAGCAGTTCTTCGGGCAGGTCATACGCCATAAGACGCCCATAGCCCGCAACGTCAGGCGCTGTCGACCATCACAAGCTCAGCATCCTCGATCGCTTCAATAGTGAGCAGCCCGCCACCGCTTATAGCGATACCGTCACGCGCTCCGTATTCAACGCCGTCAATTCGTATTCGTCCGGTTGCCGGGACCAGATATGCATGATGGCCATCCGCTAATTCATATTGCGCAGTTCCCCCGGCCGCGACCGTGGCACCCAGCATGCGCGCGTCTGCGTTAATGGTCAAAGCGCCTTCGTCGCCATATCCGCTCGCCAATAAGCTGAATCCGCCTGACTGATCGTGCTTGGGGAACTGGCGCTGGTCCCAGGCAGGTTCGACATTGCGGTCGCGGGGCATAATCCATATCTGGAATAGTCGGCAAATGCCGTCCTCCAGATTATACTCGCTGTGCGTGACTCCGGTCCCGGCGCTCATTACCTGAACATCGCCAGCTTCTGTCCGGCCGACATTGCCCATACTGTCCTTATGCGTAATCGCGCCTTCGCGGACATAGGTTATGATTTCCATGTTGTCGTGCGCGTGTGGCGGGAACCCTGACTGAGCAGCAATTTCGTCATCGTTCCAAACACGGATAGCGCCCCAGCTCATGCGGGCAGGGTCGTGATAGTCGGAAAAGCTGAAATGGAAATTTGGCTTGAGCCAGCCATGATCGCGCTTGCCAAGGCTCGAAAACGGCCGCTTTTCAATGTGAAGGCGGTTGGCCGTATTGGTATCGGTCATGCATATGTCCGCATCGGCGGGGAAGTGAACCGCCGGAATGGCGAGTAAGTGGTGATCATGGGTCGCGAATGCAAGAGGATGCAAAATAACGGCGGATTAGTCAAAGGGCGCGGGATATAGAGCTCCCTGTTGACAATATGGCGTTCATGAAATCTGTGTTTAACGGACCGGCCTAGTGAACTAGCACATGAAGTGCTAGTTCACTAGGCTACCGGATATGGTGCAGCACCTTAATGGCTATTGTCAGCCATTTAAGGCTAAGTCACTTTTGTAAATGTCGAGTTCAACAAGCGGATACAGTTCCCGATTTTCGCGGACGATCCGGCGCGCCAGTGCACTGAGCAAGTTAGATGTCTCAACGCGAAAAGTCGCCCACTCGGTGCTAATCCGTTCGGTAGGCCAAGTTGCCGACCACGTTTTGAACGTCTTCAGTATTCCGCCCATTTCATCCATAAACGACTGCGTGGTAGCAACGATCACCCGATCCGAATTTTGTAATAAAGACGGATATAAAAGCAAATCCTCTCGCGACAGATGAGCAAGCAACTGTCGGGCGAATTTGCCGCGAAAATTTACCAAATCGATCCCTGGAGGCGCTTCAGGTTGGGCAATGATTTCTCGGAAATCGCTAATGAGCTTAAGCAGGTCGTCATGATCTTCACGTAACTTAACAGTAATTCGCACTTAAGCATCCTCCAATAATTCGGCACCCCGGTATGACCCAAAACTTAACGAAAGATGAGCGTCAAATGGGTAACTTTCGATATAGGCATGCAAATCGCGGTAGATCCCGGTTTCAACAAAAAAGCTCAGAAAAATCTGACGGCTCTGGCGATTCTGAAACCTGCCGAAATGCCGCCAATGGCGGTGGAGAACTCTGCGCAACGCAGATCGTCAGCTTTTACTATTGACGCTACCGTCTGGCTATCTTCCCCAGCGTAGATTAACGGCGCGCGGCCGCCGATGAAAAGGCGTAGGCTTCAATACTTTGTGCGCCTATATCACTTTTGTGAACGTCGAGTTCAACAAGCGGATAGAGTTCTTGATTTTCGCGCACGATCCGGCGCGCCAGTGCATCGAGCAAGTCGGATGTCTCAATGCCAAAAGTCGCCCACTCCGCAAAAATCCGTTCGGTCGGCCAAGTCGCCGCCCATGTTTTGAACGCCTTAAGCATTCCGCCCATTTCATCGATAAACGATTGTGCAGTTGCAACGATCACCCGATCTGAACTTTGTAACAAAGACGGATATAAAAGCCAATCTTCTCGCGTCAGATGAGCAAACAACTGTCGGGAGAATTCACTACGAAAATTTTCTAAATCGATCGGCGGAGGGGCGTCAGGTTGGGCAATGATGTCCCGCAAATCGCCTGCAAGCCTAAGCAGGTCATCATGATCTTCACGTAACTTTGCAGTAATTCCCACTTCAGCGCCCCCAATTTAAACATGCCAATATGGCCCAAAATTTAACGAAAGATTATGAACAGTCCGGTGAATTTACGATGCTGGCATGCAAATCAGACCAAATTCCAATCTCAACAAAAAAAAGCTCAAAAATATTTGGACAGCTCTGGTGATTCTCAAACCCGCAGAAATGAGTCGGTTTTGCCCCTATGGGTGATCCAGACCTCTCTGCAACGCACGTATTAAGACGAAATTAACCTTTTCAGTTCATTTCCCTTATGGTTAATGAATACCAACGACCGGGCCGCCAAGGGAGCGTAACGGAAGTTGGGGTTGCAATTAGGTATAGAGGGGCTTGCCCAATGCGTGTGCTTTTGATTGAAGACGAACCTACAACCGCGAAGGCCATCGAAATGATGCTCGCGACCGAAGGGTTCAATGTGTACACCACCGATCTGGGCGAAGAAGGCCTCGATCTCGGTAAATTATATGATTACGACATCATATGCCTCGACCTGAATTTGCCGGACATGCATGGCTATGATGTGCTTAAGAAACTGCGCGTCGCCAAGGTGCAGACTCCGGTGCTGATTTTGTCAGGCATCAGTGAAATGGATTCAAAGGTGCGCTCGTTCGGCTTCGGTGCCGACGATTATGTTACCAAGCCATTTCACCGCGAAGAACTCGTTGCCCGCATCCATGCGGTTGTGCGCCGTTCGAAGGGTCACTCGCAGTCGGTCATCCGCACCGGCAAGCTGTCGGTCAATCTTGATGCCAAGACCGTCGAAGTCGATGGCAGCCGCGTTCACCTGACTGGCAAAGAATATGCAATGCTGGAGCTGCTTTCGCTCCGTAAAGGCACCACGCTCACCAAGGAAATGTTCCTAAACCACCTATATGGCGGCATGGATGAGCCAGAACTCAAGATTATCGACGTTTTCATCTGCAAGCTGCGCAAGAAACTGTCGCTGGCGTGCATGGGCGAAAACTACATCGAAACTGTCTGGGGCCGCGGATATGTGCTGCGCGATCTGGACGACATGGAACAGCCACTGGTTGCTTAAGCAACCACAACACCCTTTTTTCCTGATACACTCGGGAGAGTGATGCAAAGGGTGCGGTTGATTAGACCGCGCCCTTTCTTTTTGCTTATTGCCGGGGAGGCAGGCCAGCGAAGGTAATGATGCTTTCCTTACCCGATGCGTTTACTGCAGAAACGCCGACGAAATGGTCGTCTACTATTAAGCCGTTCAAGACATGAGAAGTGGTCGAAGCTTTACTGACCTCGACGACATCGGTCCAATTGTGCTGATCCGCTTTGCGCGAATAAATGCGGTAAGCGGTGGCACCAGTTACGGGTGCCCATTCAACTTTGGTATCCGAAGATACTGCGCCGCCGAGTTTGGCCGAAACCGGGGCAGGTGGTGCTGCAGCTAACGAATTGGCGGTTGCAACGTTTAAGGCAGTCACTTTAGCGAGATAATCAAAGTCCATTTTATCGACGGTATCGCCATATTCGACGCCATTTTCGGTTCGCAGATCCTGATGCTGATGGTGGTAATTCTCGACACCAACGGTGAAGCGGATCGCGGGAAGCCCAAGTTCGAGCGCTGGCAAATGGTCGCCGCCGCGCGAGAAGCGGTCCGGGCGGCGCACACCGAAGGCGTCCAACCCGATTTTGCCCAATTCGGTTTCCGCCACTTTATCGGCATAGCGCATTAGCGCTCGGCTCGGCCCATCATCCTCACCCCCGCTGCCGCGGCGGGCCATCTGCGCTACCAAGTCTTCAGAAGCACGGATTCCCTCACTGAAGATGCGAACGACATTATCAACCTTACGGCCGTCGGTGCCAAGCGTGCCTCCAACAATGTCGTTATTGAGCATCGCGGTCACTTTCCAGCCGCGCTCCTTGGCGGTTTCGGCAAGAAGGCGACCGCCAAACAGGCCCTGCTCCTCACCTGAAAGCAACGCAAATACGATCGTTGCCTCAATTTGCGGTTGCTTCGACATCAGCCGCGCCGCTTCTATCACCAGCGCGCTGCCGGAACCATCGTCGTTGGCGCCCGGCGCATCTTTTGTGAAATCCATGACGTCGGAAACCCGGCTATCGATATGTCCGGCTATGATTATGACATGATCCCATCCCATTTTACCGGGCTTGACCGCCAGCACATCGACAATGTTCACGCCATTGGGCACGCGCGGACCAGACATTTGCCGTTCGAGCATCTCGATATTGAGACAATTACCGCATTTTTTAGATATAGTCTCAAATTCCGACTTGGCCCAACGCCTTGCCGCTCCGATACCCCGCTTTGGATTGTCGGCAGATGACAAGGTGTGGCGCGTTCCAAAACTGACAAGCTTTTCGACATATTGCTTCAGTTTTACTGGATCAGGATCATCCGATTTTCCATTTGCCGGAACGGTGAGGAGCAACGCAATGGCGCTGGCTAGCAGTAATGATGTCTTCATTGTGCAATTGCTACCGCATCAGGTTTGCAAATACCAGCGTTCCCCGCCTTGGAGTGCGAGTGCAGTCAACTTGTCCGAAGCATAGGCCCCTGTATCGATGCCAATACGCGATCCGCGTTCTTCGATGTCGTCATAAATTGTGTGGCCGTACACTACGACTTTCTCAAGGTCGCCACGCTGATCGACGAATTCCTCGCGGATCCAGCGCAAATCACTTGGTTTCTGCTCAGACAGCGGAACTCCGGGGCGGATACCAGCGTGGACAAAGGCATAGTCGCCGATTACAATCTGGTCCTCGAAGCTTTCAATGAAATCCAGATGCGTTTGCGGCACCAAATTGCTTAACCGCTCGCTCAACTGCTCCATATCGAGTGTGATATACTCAGCACGGGTGATCGGGTAAGACAGTACCGTCGCCTCGCCGCCAATACGCAGGAAAAATCGAGTGATTTTGGCGTCACGTTTCCGACAGGCGCGAACAAAAACCTCTTCATGATTACCCATCAGGAAACGAACTTTGCGACCGGAATCGCGCAGGGCCATAGCGCATTCGATAACGCCAGCGCTGTCTGGTCCGCGATCCATCAGATCACCGAGGAAGATGATATGCGTATCCGACGGCCCACGTGCCAATTCATCGGCGTCGATTTGTGCCAACAACTGTTGTAGCAAATCATTCCGGCCGTGAATGTCCCCAATCGCATAAACACGCATACCCTCCGGCACTCGAGCGCTGTCGATGGGGCGTGGATCTTCGGTTTTTCTGAACAAGCGACCTAACATGGCTCGCGGCCTATACGGGCAGAGCGTCCGATAGGGAAGGGGCTAACCCTCCACCGCGAATGTAAGCCCGGCGTTTGCTTGCAACCGTTCCACCAGAGCTTCGCCGAGCGCTGCGCCGGGAGTGGTCACACCGCCAGGTCCGTCGATTTCGCATAAAGCAATTGCGGTTTCGGCTATCATTTTCGAAGTCGAGCCATATCCAGGGTCTTTGTCACCCTTGACCGATAGCTTTAT